>JBBRVR010000062.1:0-17702 GCA_038246695.1 Sphingomonadales bacterium | reverse complement strand
CGCGGGGCGCTGTTCGCGGTGCCCGGCGACAGCGCGCTGGGTTATCGCCTGCCGCTTGGATCGCTGCCTTATGTGCCGGAATCCGAATACCCCTATATCCACCCGCGCGACACGGCCGAACCGCGCGGGCCCCTCGCCGATTATCGCACGCAAGGGATTGAGCCGGGCAGCGCCACGCGCGAGCAGATGGTTAGCGAGCCGATTGAAGAGGATGATTCAGACGGGCCGCGCGAATTGCGCAAGCAGTCGGTTGAGGCCGCCGAGGGTCGCCAACAGGAGCGACAGGAGCAGGAAATCATCGAAGGCGCGGTGCGCACCGCAAGTGCGATAGAGCCGCGCGGCGACCACCTGTCGGTCTTCATCCCTCCGGTAGAGGCGCTGGAGGACTTCCTCGAAATCGTCGCCGAGATCGAACGGACTGCAAAGGCGCTGGGCGTGCCCGTCCGGATCGAAGGCTATCCCCCGCCGCCCGATCCGCGGCTGGTGGTGATGAAAGTGACCCCCGATCCCGGCGTGATCGAAGTCAACGTGCAGCCCGCCGCCAGCTGGGACGAGGCAGTCAACATCACTCAGGTGCTCTACCGCGTTGCGCGCGAGACCGGGCTGACGGCGGACAAGTTCATGGTCGATGGCCGCTCCATCGGCACAGGCGGCGGCAACCATCTGGTGCTGGGTGGGCCGAGCCTGACGGATTCGCCGTTCATCCGGCGGCCCGATCTGCTGAAGAGCTTTGTGCTCTACTGGCAGCGCCACCCCTCGCTCAGCTATCTGTTTTCCGGTCTGTTCATCGGCCCGACCAGTCAGGCTCCGCGCATCGACGAGGCGCGCCATGACAGCCTTTATGAGCTGGAAATTGCGCTGGCGCAGGTGCCGGCTCCGGGCGGGAAACAGCCCGCGCCGTGGGTGGTCGACCGCTTGTTCCGCAACCTGCTGGTCGATGTGACGGGCAACACCCACCGCACAGAGATTTGCATCGACAAGATGTTCTCTCCCGATGGCCCCACCGGCAGGCTGGGTCTGGTCGAGTTTCGCGCGTTCGAGATGCCGCCCGATCCGCAGATGTCGCTGGCGCAGCAATTGCTGCTGCGCGCGATGACCGCGTGGTTCTGGAAAGAGCCGCAACAGGGCCGCCCGGTACGCTGGGCCACCGCGCTGCATGACCGGTTCATGCTGGGCGAGGCGGTGTGGGAGGACTTTCTCGGCGTGCTCGCGGACCTGCGCGGCGCGGGCTATGATTTCGATCCCAACTGGTTTGAAGCGCAGCGCCAGTTCCGCTTTCCCGTCCACGGAGAGATCGAGGGCGGGGGCGTCACGCTGGAAATCAGCCATGCGCTCGAACCGTGGAACGTGCTGGGCGAAACCGGCGCTATCGGCGGCACGGTGCGGTATGTGGACAGCTCGACAGAGCGGTTGCAGGTCAAGGCGAGCGGGCTGATCCCCGGTCGCCATATCATTACCTGCAACGGGCGGGCGGTGCCGATGAACCCGACCGGCAAACCGGGCGAGGGCTATGGCGGCGTGCGTTACAAGGCTTGGGCGCCGGCCAATTGCCTGCACCCGATGATGAAGGCGAACCCGCCGCTGACTTTCGACATCCTCGATACGTGGAACTCGCGCTCGGTGGGCGGCTGTGTGTATCACGTGGCGCATCCGGGCGGTCGTTCATACGACGATGTGCCGGTCAATGGCTATGAGGCTGAGGCGCGGCGCAAGGCGCGGTTCCAGGATCACGGCCATTCACCAGGCCCGCTGCCGATGCCATCGCCCGAAGCTGCGGGAGAATTTCCGATGACGCTGGACCTGCGCCGCCCGGCTGAATGGTGATGCACAGCGTTCAAGGGGATCGGCGGCGGACGTAATTTCCTGTAAATTGCCGTGCCCCACGCTGGCGCGGCGGCGCCGGGCGTGGCAGACTTCGCGCAGGTTGCAGGGGAGTGTCCGCGATGATCCGGAGTTTTTGTATCGGCATGGCCGCGTTGCTGGCAGCACTGTGTGGGCCATTGAGCGCGCAGGAACCCGGCGAAGTCACCTACACCGTGCAGCGCGGCGACACCTTGGTTGGCATCGCCGCCCGGTATCTGCGCAGCACCAGCGCGATCCCTCTGGTGCAACGGATCAACCGTGTGCGCAATCCGCGCCGCCTGCCGATCGGCACACCGCTGAAGCTGCCGCGCGCATTGCTGCGTTTCGAGGATGTTGTGCTGGAAGTCGCCGCTTTCTCCGGGCCGGTTAGCCTTGCCGGGGCCACGCCGAGTGTTGGCGCGCGGCTGGCGGAAGGCGCGATCGTCACCACCGGCCCCAATGGCTTTGTCACGTTTCGCAGCAGTTTTGGCGGGCGCATTTCGCTGCCCTCCAATTCGCGCGCTCGGCTGATCCGTGCGCGCAGGTATGTGCTGGGCGGTACGCTGGACGTGGACTTTGCCATCGAGGACGGGCGCGGGTCTGCTACTTCGCCTGCGTTGAAGGGGCAGGATCTGCTGCAGATGCGCACCCCGCGCGCGGTGACGGCGGTTCGCGGAACCGATTTCCGCGTCGCCTTTGACGCGGGGCTGGCGCGCAGCATCACCGAAGTGACGCAAGGTTTGGTCGCAGTGGCGGCTGGGACCGACACGATTGCAGCAATCGCAGGGTTTGGCGTGGCGAGCGCAGGCGATGGCCTTGCTCCGCCAGAGGCGCTGTTGCCTGCCCCCGCTCTGGTTGAACCGGGCGCGATCCAGACCGAAGAACAGTTGCGTTTTACCGTCGATCCCGGTCCGCAGGCGCGCGCGCACCGGTTCGAAATCGCGCGCGATGCAGGCTTTGTCGATGTGGTCAGCGGCGTGATTGCCGAGGGCCGCGAAGCCGTGTTCGAGCCGTTGCCCAATGGCCGGTATTTCATGCGTGCCCGCGCCATATCCGCCAGTGGAATAGAGGGCTTTTCCGAAAGCTATTCCTTCCGCCGCAAACGGCTGGGCGCAGAAGCATCCATCGGCCAGTCCGATGAAATTGACGGCTTCGTGTTCCAGTGGCTGCCCGAAGGGGATGGCAACGTGACTTTTGCCTTTCAGTTGTGGCGCGATGGCGATGCAGCCAAGCTGATCGTGGACGAAGCGGGCCTTTCATCGACCGCGCTGGTGCTGACCGATCTTGCGCCCGGCGTCTATCAATGGCGGGTCGCCGCGGTCGAGGCGGAGCCTGAGGGCCTGCTGAAAGTATGGGGACCGACCCAGAAACTCACGATCTCGCAATAGTCTGGTGCGAGACACGATAGTGGGCAGAAAATCCCGGCAATGAACGCCACCCGCCTCAAACTGGAATGGGCGATCCTGCTCGCTCTCGCGATTGCGGGCGCGCTGTACGCGCAGGCCAACGCGTTGACCGGGCGGCTGGATAACCAGTTGTTCGACAGCGCATCGGCGCTGGCCCGGCCCGATCTGGATCGCGATATCGTGATCGTTGCGATCGACGATGCCAGCCTTGCCGAAGTGGGCGCATGGCCGTGGCCGCGCAATGTCCACGCCCGTCTAATCGACCGGCTGCACGATGCAGGCGCGAGGGCGGTGGTGCTCGATATCCTGTTTCTGGAACCGACGCAGCCACAGGCCGATGCGGCACTGGCCGCAGCCATGGCGCGCGGCGGCGCGGTGTTTCTGCCCCATACGTTCGCCGCCCGAGCCAATGCGACAAGCGGGGTCGATCCGCTGATGCCGCTGCCCGCCTTGCAGGCTGCGAGCGCGGGGGTGGGGCATGTCATCGTTGAACCCGATCCCGATGGCGTGCTGCGTCGGTTCGATCTGGCGGTCGAAACCGATACTGGGGTCTATCCGCACCTCGCGGTAAAGGTTCTGGAGGCGCTGAACGGTGATGCCGGAGCGGTGCCGGGGGCCAAGGAGAAGGCGCTGGTCGCGTTCCATCCCGAGGCTGATTTTCAGCGCGTGCCCGCTGCCGAGGTGCTGGCCGGGGCGACACCTGCCGGATTTTTCCGTGACAAGATCGTGTTGGTCGGTGCCACCGCGCAAGGGATGGGGGATCGATATTCGGTCGCGGCGGGGCCCGTCGATCTGATGAGCGGGATCGGAATACAGGCCAATCTGCTGGGCGCGCTGCGGGACGATGCGTTGATCGGGACGCTGGATCCGGTGGTGCAGGGCAGCGTTGCGGTGGCGGTCTTGTTCGCGCTGTTCCTCGCGTTCTGGCACCTGCCCCCGCGTTATGTGCTGATTTGCGCGGCGGGGCTGATCGCGCTGGTGCTGGCCGCATCGTTGGTGCTGCTGGGCGCGGGGCGGCTGTGGTTCCCGCCGGGGACGATCATGGCGGCGGTGGTGCTATCCTATCCGTTGTGGAGCTGGCGGCGGCTGAGCAATGTCAGCCGCTACCTTGATCGGGAGGCTGCGCGCCTGACTGCGGGCGATGCCGCGCCCGTGGCCACTCAGGGGCTGGATTACGTCACCCGCCAGATCGAACAATTGCGCCGGCTGATCAGCACGGTTCGCGGATCGCTCAGTTTCCTCAAGCAGGTGATCGAGGCCGCGCCCGATGCGATTGTCGTGATTGATCGGACGGGCAATGTCGAAATGCTGAATGGCAAGGCGATGGAGCTGTTTCCCGGCTGGACCGCGATGGGGAGGGCGAGCTTTTCCGAAATGTTGCTGGTTGCTGGCGCGATACCGCAAAAGGACGGGGCGGAACTGGTGAGCGCAGATGGCCGCACGTTCCTGATTGCGCGCGCGAGGATTGCGCCGGATGATCAGGAGGATCGCCGGGCGGATCAGCCGGCGGGGGAGATCATAGCATTGCGCGATGTCAGCGACTTGCGGCGGCTGGACGATGAACGCCAGCAAATGCTTGAGTTTTTAAGCCATGACATGCGCACGCCGCAGGTCGCGATTGTCGGGCTGACCAGTCAGGCGAAAGCGGAGGGCGCGAACCGCGATGTGGTGGACCGTATCCGCAAACAGGCCGAACGCACGCTGAAGCTTGCAGACGATTTTGTGCAACTGGCGCGGCTCGACAGCCCCGATCTCGAAATCACCGACAGCGATATCGGCGCGCTGGTGGAGGAGGCGTGCGACCGCGCTTATGCGCTGGCTCAGGCAAAGCGGATCACCATCGCGCAAGACCTGCCGGACGAGCCGTGCTTTGCCAATGTCGATGCCTCGTTGATTGCGCGGATGCTGGATAATCTGATCGGCAATGCGATCAAATATTCGGACGCGGGCACGCAGATTGCCGTCGCGCTGAGCGGGGGCGAGGATTCTCCGCTGGTGCTGGAGGTGACCGATCAGGGGCCGGGACTGTCCGATGCACGGCTGGCCAATCCGTTCGCCCGGTTCGGCGCGCACGCCACCCATGCCGGGACAAGCGCGGGGCTGGGGCTGGCGCTGGTGAAAAAGGTGGTGGATAGTCACAAGGGCACCATCGCCCTGCGCTCTGCCAAGGGTGAGGGCACGACCTTCACAATTACATTACCGGGTTTCGAGCCGGGGAACTGAGGGGGGGCTAGGGCGCGCCTTAGTCGCCTGAACGCTGAAACGCATCGTCAACGAGCCCCTGCGCCAGCGCGGTAATATCTGCATCGGCGAACCCGCATTGTGTCGCGTTGCCCGATCCGCGATAGACGATGGCCCCGCCCGCCCGATCATACAGCACCAGTGTCGCGCGCAGGCGCTCAGCCTCGCATTTGTCGAAGCGGCGATCGCGGCGCGGGGAGGCGATCCAGTCCTGTTCGCTGGCCGCAGAATTGCCTGGCCCGTTCATCACACCGCCCGAGGCATCGGCGCGCGCAATGCTGAAATCGGCGAGCAGCGCGCCATCGTCAGCGATCCGCACTGAACGGGCCATCATCGCCTTGGCCAGTGCACCGGCAAAGCGGCCACGCTCGCTGGAAAGGTCGTCAGGAGCCCCCAGCACCACGGAGGAGCCGCGCGCCAGCCCGTTTCCGCTGCCGGTGGAGGTAATTGCCAGCGGTTCTGTCACCGCGCAGGATGCAAGCGGCATGGCGCAAGCCAGAGCCAGCGCGGCCCAGCCCCGCGCGCTGCGGGCGCGGTCAAAGGTCAGGATTGGTGTTCGGGCTCGCTGCATCGGTCCATACGATAGCCGAAACCGAACACGGTTTGAATCGCAAATCCGTGTTGCGGCCGCAATTGCAGTTTCGAACGCACCCTGCTGACATGCAGATCCAGCGTCCGGCTTTCGACATCGGGCACGCCGCCCCACACCTGCCCAAAGATATAGGCGCGCGAAAGCGGTCGGTTGAGATTGTCGAAAAACAGCGTCGCCAGTTCGACTTCCTTGTTGGTCAGCTTGACCGGTTCGCCCTTCCACGCGATCGTTTTCAGCAGGCGGTCGATTTCATAATCGCCAAACCGTGTGAAGCGATCCGCCTCTGGCGGGCGCAGGCGCCGATTGGCGGCTTCGATCCGGGCAAGGATCACTTCCTTGCTCTCGGGCTTGACCACGTAATCGACCGCTCCCGCCTCCAGCCCGCGCACCACGTCCGATTTATCGGCGCGGCTGGTGATGAGGATGAATGCGGGCGGCTTCTCCAGCGTTTTCGTCGCCCATTCGATCACATTGAGACCGGTCTGGCCGGGCATGTTCCAGTCCACCAGAACCACATCATATGTTTCCCGCTTCAACGAAGTCATGAGTTCGGTGCCATTGCGAAACCGCACGCACTGATGGGCTGTGTCTTCGAGCGCGGCATGCAGTTGTTCCAGAAGCTCCGGATCGTCATCCGCGATGGCAATTCTCATTTGCGTTCCAGTTCAGTAATGATGCAATGCGAACGCAGCCGGGTTCAATCTTCCTTTTAGTCCGGACAAATTGTGTTCGCTGTAATTCACTTGTCAGATGTATCTTGCATCATTTGTTAAGTGTCGGAAAGTGAATGGCACCATTGTGGTTGCATTGTTTACAAGAATTTACGTCTGCACGACTCTCCAATACGAAAGACCCGGGTTGCAAGATGCTTGCTATCATCAGCGCGCCAGATAAATTTTGAAAGTGGCAGGAACATGCGCAACCGAGTGAAGACTGATTTGCGCGTCGCTGTCGCCGGGGCGACCGGCACAATTGGCCGTGCCGTGGTGCGCGAGTGCGTGGGCCGGGGTCTGCACGTTACCGCTCTGGTCCGCAGCGAAGCCGCCTATGAAATGCCCGAATTGACAGGCGCGGTGTGCCGCGTCGTTGACTTGGGCGATGCCGCCGCGCTGCAAACCGTGATGCACGAGATAGCCCCCCACGCAGTCATTTCTTGCATTGCCTCTCGCAGCGGCGCGCCCGATGATGCGATGCGGGTGGACTATCAGGCGAACAGCAATTTGTTGAACGCGGCGCTGACGACTGAAACCGAGCATTTCGTGCTGCTTTCCGCGATCTGCGTGCAGCGCCCGCACCTTGCATTCCAGCGCGCCAAATTGCGGTTCGAGGCGGACCTGAAGGCGGCCCCCATCGATCACACCATCGTGCGGCCCACCGCGTTCTTCAAATCGATTTCGGGCCAGGTGAAGCGCGTGGTGGCTGGCAAACCGTTCCTGTTGTTTGGCGATGGCGATTTGACCCGGTGCAAGCCGATCTCAGACGCGGACCTTGCGCGCTTTATCGCCGATTGCCTGACCGATCCTGCCGCGCGCGGTGCGATCCTGCCGATCGGCGGTCCGGGACCGGCAATCTCGTCGCGCGAACAGGGGCAATTGCTGTTCGATCTGGCCGGGCGCGAGCCGCAGTTCCGCAGTGTGCCGGTGCGCCTGTTCGATATCGCCGCGCGCGTGCTGGGGCTGGGCGAGGGGGTTTCCGGCTGGCTATCCGAAAAGGCCGAATACGCTCGCATCGCGAAATATTACGCGACGCAGAGCATGTTGGTGCTGGACCCTGCAACCGGACAATACGACGCCGATGCAACGCCCGAATACGGATCGCAGACGCTGCGCGATCACTATGCGACCATGCTGGCGGAAGAACAGCACGACGCCAGCGCGCGCTGATCAGCGGCGCGGCAGCGGGAGGATGGCTGTGCCCGCGGGCGAAATGACGGTGGAGGGCAGATCGCGCGCATCCAGTTCTGGGCAAGCCTCCAGATCGACAGGACGCGGCGAATAGTTGAACACGAACAAATGCTCCGCGCTGTGTCGCACGCGCAGGCCTTCGGGCAGGTCGATTACGTCGAGCCCGGCATCGCCCGCCCGGCGGTGCACCAGCGTATCCAGCAGCGCGCGGTCGGGCCAGCCAGCGACGTAACTGAAGTTACCTTGGCGCAGCACCGCAGGGCGGCCATCGTCGAGCGCGAACTCGACCTCCATCTCGTGCCGCACCTGCTCCATCCAGCGGGTGATCGTGAACCCATCGCCTGTTTCCGCCACGCCATCGCGCAGGGATGCCACCCGCTCGATGGTCACAGGCAGCACACTGCGCAACTCGCCGGGCGCAAGGCCATCGGGGATCGCGAAACTGGCAGTCTTGCTGCCCGAGCGTGGCCCAATGATGACGGAACAGGTCAGTCCGCCAAGCTTCTGTGCAAAGCCTTGCGGTATGATCGGCAGCGATGGGACCAAGACCATGTGATAGCGCGACAAATCGGCATCGGGCGCAACGATATCGACATTCAGCCCGGCCCGGCGCAGCGCCGAATACCACTCGAACGCAAGCTCCAGATAGCGGAAGCTTTGCCCCTGCGGTTGAATCCCGCATACCCATGCGGCCTCGTATGAGAACACCAGCGCGGCTTGCGGTGCGGCGGGCTCAAGCGCGCCGTGCTGTGCCAGCGAAGCCGCCGCTTCGCGCACTTCGGGTGCGGCCTCGGCTTCGCTGTTGTCGGGCCGCAGCAGCCCTGCGTGCATCTGTTCCTGCGCAAACGGGGCCTGCCGCCAACGGAAATAGGAGGTGAACTCCGCGCCATGGGCATAGGCCTCAATCGTCCACAGCTTCACCATGCCGGGCAGGGGTGCCGGATTGAACCGCGCCCAGTTTACCGGGCCGGGCTGCTGTTCCATCACCCCCCAGCGACCATTCGAGCAACCACGATAAAGGTCGTGGTGGAAAGCGGCGATATCGGGGTTACCCTGCCGCCGGTATTCGCACTTTTCGTCTTCGGAAAACCAGAACTGCTCCAGAAACCCGAGCGGGTAACTGTCCCACGTCGCCACATCAAGATCGCGGCCCAGATCGTGGTGATCGAACTCGGTGAAGAAGCCCATGAAGTTATGCGTGATCGGAGTGGCGGGCGCAGCGGCCCGCAGGATATCGACCAGTTCGCGGTTGAAGCTGACGACTTCGTCCGAGGCAAAGCGGCGATAGTCCAGCCAGTGCGCGGGATTGCCCTCTGTAACAGTCAGATGCGGCGGATCGATCTCTGTGAAGGAGCGGTATTCCATGCTCCAAAACACATTGCCCCATGCGGTGTTGAGCGCGGCGATATCGCCATAGCGCGCCGCCAGCCATCCGCGAAAGCCTGCGGCGGCAGCATCGGAGAAACTGAGGACGGTATCGTGACAGCCATATTCGTTGTCGGTCTGCCACATGGCAATGGCGGGGTGATCGCCATAACGCTGCGCTAACGCGGTGGTGATGCGGCGGCTTTGCGCGCGGTATCCGAGGTGGGAGAAGCAATAATGCCGCCGCGATCCGAACCTGCGCGGGCGGCCCTGCTCGTCGATGGCGACCAGATCGGGCATGCTGTCCACCAGCCATTTGGGCGGGGTGGCGGTGGGCGTGCCAAGGATCACCTTGAGCCCCGCATCGGCCAGCGTCGCGATGGCACGGTCAAGCCATTCCCACTCGAACCGCCCCGGCTCCGGCTCTATCCGGCTCCAAGTAAATTCACCGATCCGCACCAGCGACAGGCCCATTTCAGCCATCCGGCGAGCGTCATCGGCCCACATGCTTTCGGGCCAGTGTTCGGGGTAATAACAGCACCCCAGTTTCATTGGCCAAGCCTTTCGAGCGCGACCAGCCACGCGGTTTCGGGATGAGTCAGGGGGAGCGCAAGTCCTTGGGTCATCAGTGCGGTCCCCGACAGGGTGAGGCCTTGGCGCCAATGATCGGGTGAGGCGAGATAGCGGGACGCCTTGCCCGGCCACGGTTCGGGCAGCGTGACGCGATACATCGCCGCGGGGTCGAGGCCCTTGAGCCGCAGAGGTGCGACATCGAACTGCGCGGCGAACCCGGTCTGCGCCGCCAGCGCCAGAGCCTTGGGGCCATGAGTGACCATAAGACCGCTTACGCCCGGATCAGAATGCTCCAGCCGCCACAGATCGCCTGAATGCAGCGTGCCGCGCCATTCCTTGTAAAGGGCGATATGCGCCGCAAGCACAGCGCGATCATCTTCGCTCATCGCGCGCGGATCGGCCTCCACGCCCATGTGCCCGAACAGCGCCACCTTGGCGCGGAAATCCATCGCCAGCTGCCGCCCGGTAATCGGGTCGGGAGAGGGGCCAACATGGTTTCCCAGCACCTCCAGCGGCAGAAATTGCAACCATGCGCGCATGATCCGCAAGCGCTCAGTCGCGTCGTTGTTGTCGCTCGGCCAGACGCGGTGAACGCGCTCAAGGATGCCATTGTCGATCCGCCCGCCGCCGCTGGCGCAGCTCTCGATCTCTACGCCCGGATGCGCGGCCCGCAGCCGGTCGATGAGGGTATACAGCGCGGGCGTCCGGGTATGGGCGCCGCCGGGGAAAAGGTCGCGGTTGTGATCCCATTTGAGGTAGGCGATGGCGTGCGCGCGCAGGAGCGCATCGAGCCGCGCGAACAGGTATTCGCTGACTTGCGGCAGAGCAAAATCGAGCGCCAGTTGCCCGCGCATCGTCGGGTTTTCTGCCAGACCGGCGTTGAGGCACCAATCGGGATGCGCGCGATAGAGATCGCTGTCGGGGGAGACCATTTCCGGCTCCACCCACAGGCCGAAATCCATGCCCGCCGCGTGGACATGTGCGATCAGCGGATCGAGGCCGTCGGGAAACACATCGGGCGAAACCGTCCAGTCGCCAAGGCTGGTGGTGTCGTCGCGGCGGCCAGCGAACCAGCCATCGTCCAGCACAAAGCGTTCGATGCCAAGATCCGCCGCTGCGCTCGCCAATTCCATCAGCGCAGGTTCGGAAAGGTCAAAACCCAGCGCCTCCCACGAATTGAGATGCACCCGGCGTGGGCCCCATCCAGCGCGGCGGGGCAGTACGGCTTGCCTTGCATAGTCGTGGAAACGCTGCGCCAGCGCGCTTCGATCTGCGCCCAGCGCAAGGATGGCCTTGGGCGTGGTGAAACTGGAGGATGGTCCCAACGCAACCTCGCCCGCCCGCAGCCGCGCGCCCATTCGCAGCCACGCCCGGCCATCCGCGCTGCCGGGTGCGTCGCAATCGATCCGCGTCTCATAATCGCCGCTCCATGCCAGATGCGCGCCCAGCGCCTCTCCGGTGGCGGGATCGTGCAGCATCAGCCAGTTGCCCCCGCCAAAGCCGGGTTTTCCCGCGACGCTATGCGCGGCAAAGCCATCGGGTGCGATTGCCCGGCGGTGTTCGCGCATTTCGCCCGCCCAGCGCCCGGAATAGTGCGTTATCCCGGCAAAGCGCGCGGGGATCGGCAACGCCAGCGATGCCATGCGGTTAAGGGTCAGCGCGGCATCTGCATCGCTGGCGATCTCGCTCCACGTCTCGACCATATCGCCCGCGCCGATGCGCCAGAATTGCAACAGTTCCAGCCCCGATTGCGCATCGGCAAGGCGCAGGTTTAGCTTCGCCCCATCCACCTGCCACCCGCTCAGCCGAAAATCGGTCAGCACCTCGTGTGTGCCGGTATCTACCTGCGCGATCAGGCTGATCGCGGACGCGCCGGTCCAGCCGTGTTTGCCTTCGGGAAGGGTGCCGGGGACTGGCGGGACATTGGGCTGGCTTTCGTGTCCGGCCCGCGCACCCGCAGTGCCAAGCGCTGCCAGATCCTCACTGGCAGGCAGGCCCGCTCCCAGATAGATCACATCCGCCGCGCCGCCCTTTGCCAGCGCGAACACCAGCGTGGCGTTCGCGCCATCGAGCCTCAGAAACTCTCGCACCCCTCGCAAAGCCGCTTTCTCCCCGAGCTGTCTGCGGTTTAAGAGCGCCCCATGCGCCCTTGCCGCGCGTTAGGCAATCGGCTCTAAGCGCGGATTACGCCGACACACCGGTGGGGGGATGCGCGTCTGATGCTCACACAATTGCCCACGACCAACTGGGTCCAGATCGCAGTTGCCATCGGCCTTACCGCGGCGGTCGGCCTGGCCACGTGGCTGACGATCCGGCGCGCCAGTCATGACGGGTCGAAGAAGGATGTGTTTCTGGCAGGCGGCGGCCTCAGCTGGCTGTTTGTCGCCGGTTCAATCACGCTAACCAACCTTTCGACCGATCAGCTGGTGGGAATGAACGGCAACCAGATGGCACTGTTGGCATGGTGGGAGATTGCGGGGTTTGCGGGCTTGCTGATCCTCGCCTTCGTGTTCGTGCCGATCTATTACCGCGAAGGCTGCACCACCGTGACCGAGCTGCTGGAGAAGCGATATGGCGGGCGCAGCATCCGCACGCTGATTTCCGCGATGTTTCTCTTGGGCAATATCCTTAGTTTCCTGCCTACCGTCCTCTATTCGGGCGGCACGTTTATGCAGGCGCTGTTTGGCGATGCGGTGCCGGTGCTGTTTTATGCCGGGGTTCTGGCTGTGATTTCGGCGGGGTACACCATCCTTGGCGGATTGCGCGCGGTCGCAGTGATGGACACCTATTCGGGTGCAGGCATTCTGGGTCTGGCGCTGCTGATCGTGTTTCTGGCGTTGGCGGCGATCGGCTTTGACCTGTCCGATGTCCCGGCAGAGCGGCTGACGATGGTCGGCGGACCTGACAGCCCGATCCCGTTCCACACGCTGTTCACTGGCATGATCCTGATCCAGATATATTACTGGTCGACCAATCAGAACATCACGCAAAAGGCGATGGCCGCGCCGACCGTGAAAGAGGCGCAGAAGGGCGTTATCGCCGCTGCGCTGATCCGCATCCTGATTGTGCCGCCGATCGTCGTCATTCCCGGTATCGTCGCTTACAAGCTGTTCGGCGATGTCGGCGATGCGGCTTATGGCCAACTGATCGCGACCGTGCTGCCGCCGTGGCTTTCAGGCGCGTTTGCCGCGATGGTGGCGGCGGCGGTGATCACCACCTTCAGCGCGGTGCTCAATTCATCGGTGGCGCTGTATTCGGTCGACTTCCACGAGCAATTCGTGGGCGAGGTAAGGGACCATTGGAAATTGGCCGCAATCGTTTCAGTGTTGCTGACGGTAACTTCGATCATGCTGGCCACGGTTTACCTCGATGCTGCGAGCGCGGACCCCAAGGAATTCAGCATCATCAACCTGGTGCAGCAATTGTTTGGGCTGCTCTCGATGCCGATCCTGTCGGCGTTTGTTGGCGGGCTGCTGTTTCGCAATGTTGACGCATCGGCTGCGATTGCCGGAGTAATCTGGGGCGTGCTGCTGTATGGGGCGTTTACCTTCCAGTTGCAGCCTGCCGGTATCATCACGATGCACTATATCGATTTCATGGTGGTGACACTGGTGACATCGGTGCTGGCGGCGTTGGTGGTGAATCGGCTGGTGCTGGGCAACCGTGCGCAGTTCGTCGGTTTCGCGCGCAAGGCAGCCGGCTGATGGCGGTCGATTTCGGACAGCCCCACCGGCGCCGCAATCCGCTCACCGGAGGCTGGGTTCAGGTTTCCCCTCAGCGCATGGGCAGACCGTGGCAGGGCGAAGAGGCAGAGCCGCAGTCGCCTGCACCCGCGCACGATCCCGGCTGCTATCTGTGCCCCGGCAATACCCGCGTCGGGGGTGAAGTGAACCCCGATTACGAGGGCGTTTATGTCTTCGACAACGATTTCTCCGCGCTGATGCCTGCGCTGATGAACGAAGGCGGTAACGCCGCTCCGCCCGCGCAAGAGGATGCGCTTTACGGCGCAACGCAAAGCCACGGGCGCTGCCGCGTGGTGTGCTTCTCGCCCGATCACGGCAAATCATTGCCCCAGCTTTCGCCCGTGCAACTGCGCGTGGTGATCGACACATGGTGCGAGGAATCCGCGCAACTGGGAGAGCGCTTCCCTTGCGTGCAGGTGTTCGAGAACAAGGGTGCGATGATGGGCTGTTCCAACCCGCATCCCCACGGCCAGATCTGGGCGACGGGGCACGTGCCCCAGGAAGTGGCGATCGAGGAGGCGCACCAGCGCAGCTATCTCGAAACGCATGGCAGACCCATGCTGCTCGATGTGGTGGCGCGCGAACTGGAGCACGGCAGCCGCATCGTCGAGGCGACCGATCACTGGCTTGCCGTGGTGCCATACTGGGCGCAATGGCCGTTTGAGCTGCTGCTGTTGCCGCGCTTTGCAGTGCAGCGTCTGCCTGATCTGGGCGATGCGACACGCGATGATCTGGCGGCGATGCTAAAGGCGCTGACGACGCGGTATGACAACCTTTTTCAAACCAGTTTCCCCTATTCGATGGGGTGGCACGGGGCGCCGTTCGATGGGCAACCTGCCGAGCACTGGCAATTGCACGCGCATTTCTTTCCGCCGTTGCTGCGCTCGGCTTCGGTGCGCAAATTCATGGTAGGGTACGAAATGCTGGCAGAACCGCAACGCGACCTGACGCCCGAGCGGGCTGCGCACATGTTGCGCGCGGTCAGCGCAGATGTGCATTATCTCGACCAGCAAGGGAGTGCCGAATGAACCGCCGTGACCGTCTGATTGCCCGCGCACGGCAGGGGTATCGCCTCGCCTTCGGCTCTGACGGGCCAGAGCCGCAGCGGTTTTTTGCCGCGCCCGGACGGGTCAACCTGATCGGCGAGCATGTCGATTACAATGACGGCCTTGTGCTGCCCTGCGCGATTGATCGTGATACGATTGTAGCCATCGGGCCGGGCAATATCGATGCCCCCGCAATCGAGGTGGTGGCGATCGACATGGGCAGCGCGCGCGATCGCTTTGGTCTCGATGAACCGATCGTCCAGGGCACGAGCAACTGGCAGAATCTTGTGCGCGGTGTGGCGGAGATGATCCATCGCCGCGGCCATACGCTTGGCCCGGCGCGACTATCGATTGCGGGCGATGTGCCGATTGGCGCGGGGCTGTCCTCGTCCGCGTCGTTTGCCGTGGGCGTCGCGTTGGCGCTGACGCGGTTCAGCGGGCTTGATCTGAATGCCAAGGAACTGGCGCTGATTGCGCAAGGTGCCGAAAACGAATTTCTGGGCACGGCCTGCGGGATCATGGACCAGATGGCGTCCGCCGCCTGCACGGCGCAGTCCGCGCTGCTGATCGATTGCCGCACGCTGGAGCATATGCCGATCCCGGTGGCGAGCGATCTGGCGCTGGTGATCGTCGATTCGGGCATACGCCGCGAACTGGTGGAAACCGGTTTTAACGAACGCCGCGCCCAATGCGTGGCGGCGGCGCGCCATTACCGGGTCGATGCGTTGCGCGACCTCACGCTCGAGGCTCTGAAGGCAGGGCGCGCAGGGCTCGAGCCAGACCTGTTCGCCCGCGCACGCCACGTCGTCAGCGAGATTGAGCGGGTGGAGCCGGCAGCGGTCGCGCTGGCGCATGGCGATACACCGGCGCTGGCACAAGTCATGCGGGCGAGCCACGTCTCGCTGCGCGATGATTACGAGGTCACCACCCCCGAGATCGACCGGCTCGTCGACACGATCGGCGCGGCGCTGGGCCGGGGCGATGCGGCGCTGGGCGGGGTGCGGATGACGGGCGGAGGCTTTGGTGGATGCGTCGTTGCGGTGGTCCACACCTCGGCAGCCGACCGCGTGATCGAAGCGGTTGAGGCGCAATACAATGCCGATGCCGAAACCCCGGCGACGGCGGCGGTGTATGCGATGATGGGCGGCGCGTGCGAGGTCACGCCCCAGGGGTCTGGTTGATAAAACACACGTGGCGCGCGGACGGTATCAACAAGCCGCCTCGCCAGATTTCCGGACACCATTTACACATATAAAAATATCTTTATATGTTGGTCTGCATGTCTGGCCCCGCAACCATAGATTCCATCTTCAAGGCCTTGGCCGATCCCACGCGGCTGCGCATTGCGCGGCTGCTGGCGACGATGGAGCTGGCCGTGGGCGAATTGGCGCAGGTGCTGGGGCAAAGCCAGCCGCGCGTCTCGCGCCATGTCGGCATCCTGTGCGATGCTGGCCTGGCAGAGCGGCGGCGCGAGGGCAGCTGGGTGTTTCTGCGCGGTGCGAGCGGATCGGATGAGGCAGGCCCGGTGATCGTCGCGATTGATCGCGTTCTGGCCATCGCCGAGGCAGAGCAGCCCGATTTCGCCAGAGCCTGCGCGGATGATCGTCGCAAACTCGCCGCGATCCGCGCCGCGCGCGAGGACGCTGCGACCAGCTATTTCGCTCGCCATGCAGGCGAGTGGGACGAATTGCGCGCGCTGCACAGCCCCGATGCGCAGGTGGAGGCGCGCCTCGTCGCCGCTCTGGGGCAACATGATCTTGGCGCGCTGCTGGATATCGGCACGGGCACGGGCCGCATGGCCGAACTGTTTGCCGCCGACGCCGCGCGGATCGTCGCGCTGGACAAGAACCTTGAGATGTTGCGCGTCGCCCGCGCGAAACTGCAGCATCTGCCGACCGCGCAGATCGAACTGGTGCAGGGCGATTTTTCCGATCTGCCGTTCGAGGCTGGGCAATTCGACACCGTGCTGCTGCATCAGGTGCTGCATTTCGCCGCCGATCCCGCGATTGCTCTGGCGGAGGCTGCGCGCGTCACCCGGCCCGGCGGACGCATCGCGATTGTCGATTTCGCCGCGCACGATCGCGAGGAATTGCGCAGCCGCCACCAGCACGCGCGGCTTGGCTTTACCGACCGCCAGATGCATTCGGCTCTGCGCCGCGCAGGCTTTGCACCAAACGATCCGATTGCGCTGGACGGGGGCGAGCTGGTTGTGAAAATCTGGATCGGTCAGCGCCAGAGCGCGTTGAAAGTGGCCGGGCAATCAGATGCTCGCCATTCGCCGTTACCCAAGCCCGCTAAAGAGGTGTCCCAATGAACCCGACCCTTGAAGAATTGCGCGAACACCGCACCGCTCTCGACACGCCGCTGTTTTCCGGCCTGCCGGGCGATATTGCCGTGAGCTTTGAATTCTTCCCGCCCAAAAGCGCGAAGATGGAAAGCCAGTTGTGGGATGCCGTGCTGGAGCTGAAACCGCTCGATCCCACCTTCGTCTCGGTCACCTATGGCGCGGGCGGATCGACCCGCGAGCGCACTCATGCGACCGTCGCGCGCATCATTTCAGAGGCGCGGATGCCCGCCGCCGCCCACCTTACCTGCGTTGGCGCAAGCAAGGCGGAAATCCGCGAAGTCGCCGAACAATACTGGGAAGCGGGCGTGCGCCATATCGTCGCGCTGCGCGGTGATGCGGGAGAACCGGGCGCGCCATTTACCCCGCATCCGCAAGGCTATGCCGGGGCGGCGGAACTGGTCGCGGGATTGAAGGAGATCGCCGACTTTGAAATCTCGGTCGCGGCCTATCCCGAAACGCACCCTGATGCCGGCTGCCCGCAATCGGATATTGACCACCTCAAACGCAAGCTTGATGCAGGCGCCACTCGCGCGATCAGCCAGTTCTTCTTTTCCGCCGAAACCTTTTTCCGGTTCCGCGACCGGCTGGCGGCGAGCGGGATCGAACACAAGGTTCTGCCCGGCATCCTGCCCGTCACCAACGT
>JBBRVR010000061.1:0-17941 GCA_038246695.1 Sphingomonadales bacterium | reverse complement strand
GCACCCCGATCAGGTTCGTCTCCCCGGTCTTGTAGACGAATTTCGTGCCAGCCGGTGCCTCGCGCTTGAGCCGCTTCATCTGTTCGACGATCGCATCGGGCCCGTAATCGAGCACAAAACGGTTCATCTGCGCCACATCGCTTTGCGGATCGGTGTAATCCTCGTTCCAGGCGACGCCGCTGGTCATCGTGGCAAGCTGGCGCACGGTCACACCTTCATAGGCAGAGCCTTTCAGCGCCGGAATGTATTGCGTGACCGGATCGCTCAGGCTCCCGATGAACCCGTCGGCAATCGCCGCGCCCAGTAGCGTCGAGGTAAAGCTTTTCGCGACCGAGAAACTGGTCCAGCGTTGATCGGGAGTGAGGCCCAGCGCGTAATCCTCCAACCGGATCTTGCCCTTTTGCCACACCATCACGCCCGCAGCGTTCGTTGCCAGCATCGTTTCGCGAATTTCCTGCGCGAGCGGCGCGGGCAGCGCGGTGCCCTCGGTCAGCGGGATCGGGGAGGTCGCAGCGGGGACTTCATGCCCGGCAAACCATTTCTCCATCTCGCGAAACCGCTGAGAGCGTTGTTCATCGTTCCAGAACAGCACTTGCAGATCCGCCTGATCGCGTGTCGGCGGGGTTTGGAGGGAAACGGGTTCCAACGCGGGCGGCGCGCTCGCAATGTCGCTGATGGCGGCGGGAGCACAGCCCGCCAGCGCGAGTGCGGCGATGCTGGCAAAAATCAGATGCGCGGATTTCATCGTGTAAGGCCCCTTCTCGAATGTGTCGGAGCGACGTTAGGCCAGCGCAAGCCTGCCCCGCAAGAGCCAGGTTATCAGCCGTCTTTCATCGCCCGATACGCATCCAGCGCCCGCTCGCGCGCAGCGCGGTGGGCGATGATCTTGGCCGGATAGGCCTTGGGCAGGCAGCCGTGTTCTTCGGGATCGTGGATGTACGGCTCATCGAGGTCCGCCAGCTCTGGCACGAAGCGGCGAATGTAACCGGCGCAATCGAACTTTTCGGACTGGCTGAGCGGAGCCATGATCCGGCTGAACATGTTGGAATCGACCCCCGTGCCCGCATTCCACTGCCAGTTGATCGCGTTGGAGGCGTAGTCTGCATCGACCAGGCAATCCCAGAACCAGCGCTCGCCGTGACGCCAGTCGATCAGCAAGTGCTTGATGAGGAAGCTCGCCGTGATCATCCGCACACGGTTGTGCATCCACCCGGTTTCATACAGCTGGCGCATCCCTGCATCGACGATGGGGTATCCGGTGCGGCCCCGTTGCCACGCCTTCAGGTCGCGTGCGGCCTTTTCATCGGTTTCGGGATCGCGCCATTTCAGTTCGCCGAAATCGTCGCGGTAATTCTCGCGCGCATACAGCGGGAATTGCGCAATCGCGTTCTGCGAATAATCGCGCCAGATCAGTTCGCCCTCATAGGTTTGCCATCCATCGGAGCGTTTGTGCTTGAACCGGTGCCAGATCTGCACCGGGCTGATTTCCCCGAAATGCAGGTGCGGCGACATACGCGAAACCTTGGCGACAGAGGGGAAATTGCGCTTGTCATCATAATCGTCGACGTGGTCCTCCCACCAGTCGATTTGCGCGTGGGCGGCATCCTCGCCTACCTCCCATGCCTCGGCGAGCCCGCCCGACCAATCAGGTTTTGTCGGTAGCAGGTTCCAGTCCGCCAGATCATCGGACGCGGGCCAGTTATCGGGGGAAGAGAGCGTCTCTGGCGCAGGCACCTCGTCGCGCGGAGGGAAAGCTTCGCGCACGGAGCGGGCAAAGGGTGTGTAGATCTTATACTGCCCACCCGACCCGGTCGTAATCGACCCCATCGGCATGAGGTAATTGCCATCATACCGTTTCAGCTCCAGCTTTTCAGCCAGAGACTTTTCCGCATTGCGCCACCACGGTTCGTAATGGCGGTTGGCATGGACCGCCGCTGCACCCGTTTCCTCAGCTATTTTGCAGATTTCCGCCACCGCATCACCGCGCCGCAGGATGATGCGGGCGTGGCGCGAGGCAAAGCTGGCCTGCAGGCTTTCGAGCGAATGGTGCAACCACCAGCGTGACGCGCCGCCCATCGCGTGATCCTTTGCGCAGGCATCATCGAGCACATAGACCGCGATCATTGGGCCAAGCTTTGCTGCCTGATACAGCGCCGGATTATCGGCCATGCGCAGATCGCGCCGCAACCATACGATTTGGGTCTCTGCCATTAACAATTCCGTTCGGGCTGAGCTTGTCGAAGCCTTGTTCTTGCTTCTGGAGCAGCGATAAAAATAAGGCGCAGCCCTTCAACAAACTCAGGGCGACCGGGTTTTGGGTCTAATGATCCTATTGCGAGGGCAGTTCCTTGCACCTGACATCCGGCAGCGGAACGGAAAAGCGGTCACGAGCGCGCGGATCGTAGAAACGGGCATCGCGCAAAGTCACCGAGCCGTCCTCGGCTCGCTCCGCAAAGGGGGTGCGGGACCAGAACAGGAAAGCGTCGAGTTGGGAGTTGGTCTGGCGAAGCGATTCGGTATCGGGCCACGCACAGCGATTGACGGTGATCGGTTTGGCATTGCTGCGAATTGGACTTTGGCCGGGAGGCACCACGTAAAACTCGTTCTTTCCGCCGACGATGATCTCTCGCTGATTTGGCAAAAATGCGACAGGCGATGCAATCATTGTGGTGGCGGGTAATTCCATGGCCTTGTTGGTGATGGAACACGACGCAAGATTTGCGATGGTCCAAACCAGATTTGCGCCAATATACAGCATTCCAATCGCGATACCGCCGACCGCCGCCCAGCGCGATGTTTTGCCCGCCTTCTCCCGCCGCCGCGACCACCACACGCTCAGCGCCAGGAGCGTCCACAGCCACACGTCGATGATGAACAGCGTGTCGCCATAGAACCATTGTGAGGAGAACGGCTCCAGCAGGCGGATGCCGTAGACGTTGAGCCAGTCCATTGCCGGGTGGGTCAGGCAGCCGATAAAACTTAGGGCAAACAGCCATCCGAAATGCACCGGCAGCCGCGCCTCGGGCCTTGAGCCGCGTTTCTCCTGCCAACGATCAAAACCCCACAGCAGCCCCGCAAGGATCAGCGGCAGCAGCACCAGCGCAGGCGGACCATGCGTGATCCCGCGCCGGAAACCCAGATGCTCCACCCCCTCCAGCCAGAAGAAACACGCCGCATCCACATCCGGCAGGTTCGCGCCGATGATCAGCGCGGGCATGGCAAGGCCGGTCTTCCGCTTGAGCCCCGCCTGCCCCAGTATCGCGCCGACAAGGCTGTGTGTGAGATTGTCCATTACCCCGCGCTTAGCGGCACCTGCGCGCAGCGTCAAAATCGCCCTCAGACCAGAGTGGAAATGCGCAGCCGACCCGCCTATCGAAGCGTGCGAGACAGGAGACTCCCCGATAATGAGCGACACCAAACCTTTCGTCCGGCCCGATATGAAAGCCTTCCTTGATGCGCTGGCCGCTCTGAACGGCCCATCCATCGCGGACATGACGCTTGAGGAAGCGCGCGCATCCTACGGCGCGTTGCACGCCATGGCCGATCGCCCGGCCCGTGACCTTGCCGTGATCCGCGATCTGAGCTTTTCCGGCCCGGCAGGCGATGTCCGCTTGCGCCTGTATGATGCGCGCGAGACCCGCGAAGCTGGGCCGGTCGTCACTTTCTTCCACGGCGGCGGTTTCGTCATCGGCGATCTGGAGACGCACCACGCGCTGTGCACCGAAATTGCCGCGCTCATCGATCTGCCTGTCGTGGCGGTGGATTACCGCCTAGCGCCCGAGGCGCCCTTCCCCGCCGCAATTGAAGATTGCGAGGCCGCCGCGCGCTGGATCGCCTCTTCGTCGGAGGAATTGGGCCGCACCGCAACCGGGCTGGTCCTGATCGGGGATAGCGCCGGGGGCAACGCCACCATCGTCGTCGGACAGGCGCTCGCCGCCAAAGCGGCCGCAGTGCCGGTCGCACTCCAAGTCCCGATTTTTCCGCTGGCAAGCGATGCACAAGGTTCGGCCAGCCTCGTCCAATTTGGCGAAGGCTTCATCCTGACCCGCGCCGCCATCGAATTTTTCGATGCGCAGTATCGCGCCGACAAGTCCGATCCGCGCGGTTTCCCGATCATGGGCGATCATGCCAGCGCCCCGCCCACCGTGGTCGTCACCGCAAGCCTAGATCCGATCCGCGATTCGGGGCGCGATTATGCCAAGGCGCTCGCGGATGCAGGCGCGGATTTCACCTTTCTGGAGATCAAGGGCGTTACGCATTCCTTCGTCAATCTGCGGCAGGCCGTGCCCAGTGCGCAAGCTGATCTGGAACGCATCGTCGCCGCGATGCAATGGCATCTCGCAGGAGCAACCGAATGACCGATCTGCCCTACCGCCCCTGCGCAGGCTTCATGCTTGTGAACACCGAAGGGCTGGTGTTTGTCGGCCAACGCATAGAAAAGCGTGCGCTTGGCACGTGGCAAATGCCGCAAGGCGGGATTGATCCGGGCGAAGACCCGCAGGCAGCCGCCCTGCGTGAACTGGAAGAGGAAACCGGCATCACCGCCGACAAGGTCGAGGTGATCGCCCCGGCGTCAGCTCCGATGCGATACGATCTGCCGCCCGAACTTCTGGGCAAGGTGTGGAAGGGCAAATATCGCGGGCAGGAACAACACTGGTTCCTCGGCCGATTTCTGGGGCAGGATGCCGACATTAACCTTGCCGCGCACAATCCGCCCGAATTCAACGAATATCGCTGGGTCGAACCGTCGCACCTTCCCGAACTGATCGTGCCATTCAAACGCGAAATCTATTCAACGCTCGTCGAGGAATTTTCAGGCCTTATCTAGCGGCATCAATTGCTTGACGGCTTGTCCTCTACCGTCTCGGCAGCCAGCCGTGCGGGCGGACCGGCGGCGATGCTCGATTGCAGCGCGACCGTTTCGGGGCAGCTATCCCCGCACTTGCTTTGCAGGTGGGCAAGATTGCGCTTGGCCTTTTCAATCGCGCCCTTTTCAACCAGCGCCGCGCCTTCACCCGAAATCGCGGCGAAGTTTTCGGGATCGCGGGCCAACGCCTCGCGGTAATACCGGATTGCCTTGCCCTGCAGTTCTTCCCCGCGCGCAGCCTCTGCCAGTTTGATGAAGATCGGGGTGTAGCCCGGATCGACCGCCAGCGCGGCCTCGAATGCGTCGATCGCGGCCTGCGTCTTGCCCGCGTTCATCGCAGCCTCACCCTGCACGATCAGAACCTGCGCGCGCGGATCGGGTGCTTGGTCCTGCGCACTGGTGACACTCGCGGTGGTAACGAGGAACAGCGAGAGAGCAGCGGCGACGGGCGCGAAACGCATGATGGGCTCCTTGAGTCTTGCAAGCCGGGTTAGCGGGGGCTTAGCCATAGCCTTATCGGCTATCACGATGAACGCAGGATGGCGACAAAAAATCCGTCCGTGCCGTGGTGGAACGGATCGAGCCGCATTCCCTCGCCATGTTCGATGCCGATCGGCAGATCAGGACGCTCGGCACGCCAGCCCTCGTGACGGCCAAGAAACGCCTTGACGCGATCAGGCCCCTCATCGTCCAGCAGCGAGCACGTGACGAAAGTGATTGCCCCGCCCGGCTTTACCATTTGCACCGCAAGATCGAGCACGTGGTCCTGCAACTGCGTGAGCCGTCGCAATTCCTTCGGATCGAGGCGCCACCGGCTTTCGGGATTGCGCCGCCACGTGCCTGTGCCCGAACACGGCGCATCGACCAGCACGTGATCGGCTGCGCCCTGCCATTGGCTCAACGCCTCCATTTCACGACCGGGATTGAGCAGCACGGTGTGGTCGATCTGCGCCCCGGCACGCTGCGCACGCGGCGCAAGGTTGCCCAGCCGTCGCTTGTCAGTATCCGCTGCAATCAGGCTGATCGCGTTGCCAAAACGCGCCGCCAACGCCAGCGTCTTGCCCCCTGCGCCCGCGCACAGATCGATCACGGTGTCGCCGGGCTGCGCCGGGATCGCGCCGCAAACGAGCTGGCTGCCGTGGTCCTGAATTTCGATGAGGCCTTGGGTGTAGGCATCCCACGCTTCGACCTGGGTCCCAAAATCGAACCGCAGCGCATTTGGCGCGGCCAGCGGCTCGCCCGGTTCCGGCAGGTCCAGCGTGTCGCGCGCAGCCTTCAGCGTATTGACCCGGATATCCAGAGCGGCGCGGCCCAGCAGCGCATCAGCGATCTCGCCTTTAATCCCGGCGCGCGCCAGTTCCTCGGCCAGCCATTGCTGCGCGATGCCGGTTTTCGCCACCGCGTCGCCCTCGACAATTGCGCCCGGTCCGTGGGACGATCCGTCAAAGGTCGCCAATATCGCTTCGTCGTCCTGCGCCAGCGCCAACATCGCGGCACGTCCGCTGGGTGGGACGGGGCCGCACAGTCGCACCGCGCGATACACCAGTTCGCGCACCGCCCGGCGATCCTTTGACCCGGCATAGCGGCGCGTTCTGAAATACTCGCGGATCAGACGGTCGGCAGGCGCGCCTTTGGTCTCGGCGGCGAGGATGATCTGGTCGAGCAGCTCTATCGCGGCTTGAACGCGCGCGGCGGGGATCATCGAACGGGCGTCATTGAGCAGGTCGCATCGGGCTGTATTTCTCTATGAAGGACGGCGCGCGGTCGCATCGCCACGCGAAGTCGATGCCCGCAACAGGCTTTTCGGCGCGCAGTTCAGCCATATCCGCGCCCGCCTTCGCGCAATCCTCCTGCGAGATATACAGGTTGGTCGACACCGCCATCGTGCCTTCGGGATCGTGCGGTTGCCAGTTCATCATGATGAGAAGGAAGGGAACGAACACTTCGACCATATCAGCCTCCTAGCGCGTCGGATAATTCGGAGCTTCGCGGGTGATCGCGACATCGTGAACGTGGCTTTCGGAAAGGCCCGCATTGGTGATCCGCACGAATTGCGCTCGCTCCCTCAGATCGCCGATCGTGTGCGATCCAGTGTATCCCATCGCCGCCTTGATCCCGCCGACAAGCTGGTGGACGACATCGGCGGCGGGGCCCTTGAACGGCACCTGCCCCTCGATCCCCTCAGGCACCAGTTTCATCGGGGAGATGTCCTGTTGGAAATAACGGTCGGCGCTGCCGCGCGCCATCGCGCCGACGCTGCCCATCCCGCGATAACTTTTATAGCTGCGGCCTTGGTACAGGAACACATCGCCCGGGCTTTCGGCGGTTCCGGCGAGCATCGATCCGACCATGACGCTGGATGCGCCCGCGGCCAGCGCCTTGGCCGCATCGCCGCTGGTGCGCAGGCCGCCATCGGCAATCACAGGCACGCCGGACTTGGCCGCTTCGGCGGCGCTGTCCATGATCGCGGTCAACTGCGGCACACCCACGCCTGCGACCACTCGGGTGGTGCAGATCGAGCCGGGGCCGATGCCGACTTTCACCGCATCCGCGCCTGCATCGATCAGCGCGCGCGTCGCCTCTGCCGTGGCGACATTGCCGGCCACGACCTGAACGCTGTTGGATAGCGCCTTCACCCGCTCGACCGCGCGGCTCACGTCATCGTTGTGTCCGTGCGCTGTGTCGATGATGACCACATCGACCTCGGCATCGATCAGAGCCTCGCTGCGCTCAAATCCCTTGTCCCCGACAGTCGTCGCCGCCGCCACGCGCAGGCGACCGGCGGCGTCTTTCGTTGCGCTGGGATAGTTTACCGCCTTTTCCATATCCTTGACCGTGATCAGGCCGATGCAGCGGTAATCTTCATCCACCACCAGCAGTTTCTCGATCCGACGTGCATGCAGCAGGCGGCGCGCTTCTTCCTGGCCAGTGCCCAGCGATACGGTGGCAAGGTTCTCGGTCGTCATCAGTTCGCGCACAGGCTGCGCGGGGTTTTCCGCAAAGCGAACATCCCGGTTGGTGAGGATGCCTACCAGTTTGCCGCGGTTGTCGACCACGGGAATGCCGCTGATCCTGTGCTGTTGCATCAGCGCGTTGGCATCGCCCAGCACGGCATCGGGACCGATGGTGATGGGATTGACGACCATGCCGCTCTCAAACCGCTTTACCGCGCGCACTGCGGCGCATTGCTCTGCTATTTCGAGGTTTCGGTGCAGCACGCCAATGCCGCCGAGCTGCGCCATCGCAATGGCCATATCGGCCTCTGTCACCGTATCCATCGCCGCCGACAGGATCGGGATGTTGAGTGCGATGTCGCGGGTCAGCATCGTGCGCGTGTCGGCCATGCTGGGCAGGACACTGCTTTGGGCGGGGCGCAACAGGACATCGTCAAATGTCAGGCCGAGGGGGATGTCCATGTGCACGCGCTTTCTATCAAATTGAATTGGGCCATCAAAAGTGAATCGGGTGCGCCGCCCTGTAGGATGCATCCGCGCGCGGCGCTAGGGCCACACTGCGCTCTTTTACCCGTTTGCGCGCTATTGTGGCCCGGTTTCCACCGGCGCGGGGGCCTGAACAGGGCCCTGAACGCGAACCGGCGGCGGGGAGTAGCCAATGGCGCTCGCGATCCGCTTGATAAGCGTCTCGTGCAGCAGCAGATCGTCAATCGCACCACCCAGCTCGATCCGACCCAGTTCATCGGAGGGCTGGTGGTAATTGTTCTCGAGATACGGACCGAGCACGATCTGCGATCCGAACGCGCTGGACAGGAACAGCGCGGGCACACCTTGCTCCAGCAACGCCCAGCCATCCTGACGCTGCACGAAACTTTCCGCAAAGTCGCGATTGCCAAGGTCGCGGCCCGTCTCCTTCAGCGCTTCAAGCACCAGCGGATCGAGCGCGGTGCGCCCCTCCCCGACAAAGCCAAGCGGGCTGCCAGCGGGCGCCACCGCGACCGTATCGAAGTTGAACGCGGCAACGATCGAGGCGAGCGGCACGGGCGGATCGGCGATGAACGCCCTAGCGCCCAGCAGTCCGGCTTCCTCCGCGCTGGTCGCAAGCACATAGATGTCGCGATCGTGCGGGCCGCTGGCCGCCATGCGCCGCGCGAGTTCCAGCATCATCGCAACCCCGCTGGCATTGTCGATCGCGCCGTTGCAAATCAGGTCCGCCGCCTCATCGTCGCCGCATGTGCCCAGGTGATCCCAATGCGCCAACAGCAGCACCGCGCCCGCATCGGGCATCGTGCCGGGCAGTCTGCCAATGAGATTGTAGCTGCTGAATTCGCTGCGTTCCGATACCGACTCCAGCGATGCTTTAAGCTTGAGAGCACGGGCTGCAAACGTATCGTCCTGCGCCGCCTCGCGCAGCGTTGCCCACACATTGGTCCCGATCGCGCGCGCCATTGCCGCGTCGGTGACGAACGCGCTCAGATCGCGGTTGCCCTCGCTCACCCGCTGGATGCGATCGCTGCCATAGGCACGCCTGACGCCCGCAATCTCACTCTGCTCGTCTACCACGGTGATGATCGCTGCCGGCTCCAGCTCGAACAGCTGTGCCCTGCGCGCGGGGCTCTTGCCCGGTTCGCCCAGCAGTACCGCGACCTTGCCCTTGATCGCATCGGCGGGCGGCAAGGTGAGCGCACGGCCGACGAACACCACGTCTGCACCCTCGACCAGCACGCGCCGCGCTCCGGCAAAAGCAAACGCCTCGTCATCGGCCAGAACCACGCCGCCCAGTGCAACCTTGCTCGATTGCGGGCGCGAGTGGACCAGTTCAACCGGAGCGCGCCACGGGTTCGCCGGATCGTTGGTGCCGGAAACCAGTCCAACCTCGGTGTAACGCCGGGCCAGATATTCAAGCGTCAGCCGCTCGCCTTCGGTCCCCGGTTGCCGCCCGCCAAATTCATCGCTGGCCAGCGTCGTGATGTCGCGCATCATGTTTGCAGCAATCACCTCGCGCTCGGCGAGCAATCCGCGCTTGGAGGGAGCCGTGGCGCAGGCCGACACCAGCGCGGCGAGCGCCAGCAGAACGACAAGGCGTATCGGAGAAGCGGAAGCGGTCGGACTCACTCGGCAGTCCAGCCCCCGTCGATGCTCCAGTTCGCGCCGGTTACATTGCCCGCTTCCTCGCGGCACAGGAACACTGCAATCGCTGCCACCTCATGCGGCTGCACGAACTTCTTGGTCGGCTGCTTGGCGAGCAGGACATCGTTGATCACCTGTTCGCGCGTCAGCCCGCGCGCTTTCATCGTATCGGGGATCTGCCCTTCGATCAGCGGGGTCCAGACATAGCCGGGAGAGATGCAATTGGCCGTCACGCCGCTGGTCGCCAATTCCAGCGCGATCGTCTTGGTAAAGCCCGCAATCGCGTGCTTTGACGCGTTATACGCGCTCTTGAACGGCGATGCGGTGAGCGAATGGGCAGAGGCGGTGTTGATGATCCGCCCCCAGCCCTTTTCTTTCATCCCCGGCACCGCCAGCCGAGTGGTGTGGAACGCCGCCGTCAGATTGAGCGCGATCACCGCGTTCCATTTGTCGACCGGGAAATCCTCCACCGGGGCCACGTGTTGCATCCCGGCATTGTTGATCAGGATATCGATCGGGCCGATCGCCGCGAACATATCCTCGATCGCGGCCGGGTCCATCAGGTTTGCGCCGTTATAGCCTGCGCACAGCTCCTGTTGCAGCTGCGCGATTTCGTCCGCATCGCTCAGCCCGTTGAGGATGACCTCGGCCCCTTCATCGCGCAGCGCCTTTGCCATGGCCAGCCCGATGCCGGAGGTTGACCCGGTGACCAGCGCCCGCTTTCCTTGAAGGAACATTGCACTCTCCCGCTGATTGACTAATCGTCAGGCGGTCTGTTGCCTCAACAAACGCGCGTGTCCAGAAAAATGACTCGCGCAATAACAAGGCGAAAAGGGAGGCAAAAGAACAATGCGGCTCAATCCATTCGATACCTCACGCATCAAGGTGCGGTCCAGCGGCGGCGGCGGTATCGGCCGCGCCGGAGGCCTGGGTTGCGGCACTCTGGTAATCGCAATCATCGGCGCACTGGTATTCGGGCTCGACCCGGCGCAGACCATCGGCATGATCGAAGGCGTGCAGCAGCAAGGCGCGCCTGCTGCGCAACAGGGCGATCTGAGCGCGGAGCAGGTCTGCACCAGCGGACCTTATGCGCAGGAGGCGTGCGCGGCGCTAACCAGTCTCAACAACACATGGGAGCCAGAATTCGCGCGCGCTGGAATCGCATTCGAACAACCCTTTCTCGATCTGTATCGCGACGAGCGAGTGAGCACACAGGGCTGCGGCAACGCCTCATCGGCGGCCGGCCCGTTCTATTGCCCGGCGGACAAGGGCATTTACATCGATACGAGCTTTTTCGATCAGCTCGCTCAGATGAGTGGTACGGGCGGCGATTTTGCGCGGCTGTATGTGCTGGCGCACGAATACGGGCACCACATCCAGAACATCACCGGACTGGCCGATCAGGTGCGCAGCGCGCAACAAAGTCAACCGCGCGAGGCCAACCAGTTGCAGGTGCGCATGGAATTGCAGGCGGATTGTTATGCCGGGGTATGGGCAGGCAAGAACGCCGATCTGATCGAGCCGGGCGACATGGAAGAGGGCCTGCAGGCCGCCAGCGCCATTGGCGACGATACGCTGATGCGCAATGCGGGGCAGCGCATCAATCCCGAAGGTTTTACCCACGGCACCAGTGAGCAGCGGCGCGACGCCCTGTTGCGCGGAATAAGGAGCGGTAATGACGCAGCGTGCGATGTCTATTTCGATTTGCGGTAAGGTGATGAGCGGCGTCATTGCCCTCGGTTTGTCCGGGTGCGTGGCCATGGCCGCTGCCAATCCAGCGATGGCGCAAAAACAGGACGAGCCCGATGTGAAGGACGTGGCGATGACTCCGTTGGAGGATATTGGCCTGATGGGTGAGGACATCCCCGAGGTGCTGGTGATCGCCGCGCGCGACCCCTACCTTTCCGATGCGCTTTCAACCTGCAATGCCATCGTTGCGCAAATTGCCGCGCTCGATACGGTGCTGGGCGAGGATTACGACATCACCGAAGGTCAGAAATCCGGCCTCAGCATCGGAACAGCGGCAAAGGGTGTAGTCGGATCGTTGATACCGTTTCGCGGAATCGTGCGAGAGGTTTCGGGCGCGGCTGGCAATGAACGCGATGCGCGCGCAGCCGTGATGGGCGGAATGGTGCGGCGCGGCTATCTCAAGGGACTGGGCCAGGGGCGCGGGTGCGAATATCCCGCGCGGCCAAAACCAGACGAGGCTGACAAGTAAGCTCTCGACGTCAGCCTTCCTGATCGCTCAAACGGGTAATTTGCCGGTCCAAGTGCTTGAGCATTTGCTTGCGAGTGTCCTCTGGGATGGCTTTGTCCCGGGCATCTCGTCGCGCGCCTGCTCGAGACCACGCCGCGCCGAAGATGTCCGCGCTTTCTCCATCCAGACAGAACCCTCAAACCGGGACTGACAGATGGTCACGATCAGGTTGCCATCCTTGTCGGTGGTGGTGGCGGTGGCCTTATCACTGCCGGGCTGGCATTCCCGCCGTACGATCATACGGGGTAGATCGGTGCCAGCCTTCGTGTCCTCGTCCAGCGCCAGCACACTCACGCGCGGGAGATCGGCAAACATGCGATCGGTATCAGGAAATCCTTCGCGCAACTCAGCGTGCCGCTCGGCAAGCCATTCTTTGCGCTTTTGCTCACTCATTGTGAAGAATGCGCGGTTGTCGATATTGAGGCTCTGGTCGTCTTCGGGGGTCACTTTGACGAAACGTCTCGTAGTAACAATCGTCTCAACGGTTTGGCCTGTGTCGGTATCGACTTTAACAATCACGTTCCGCAGTACGCTCGGCGCTTCATTGGGAGCGGGCGGCGTCGGTGGCGCTGGCGGCGCAGGTAGCTCTGTCGGCTGAGGTGGAACGGGCGGCTCGGGCGCTTGCGGTGCAGTATCAACAGCACTGGCTGGCGCGGCCGGCGCGGCGGGAGGTTCGGGCGCGGCTCGCTCGGCATAGGTGATCGATGCGGTCAGCGGCAAGGCCAGCGTTCCGCCAAACAGCAGGGCGCGCGCGGCAAGGCGGCGGCTCGGCGAAGGTGTATCGAGCTGTGTCATTTTGAGGTTCCTCAACCGTTGGACGATGGATTTGTCGCCCAACACCGGACAAGCCATTGACGCGGCCAGCGCAACATTGGGCCCAGCGGCAAAACTGGCTATAACTTTGGCATATTGCGCACGCTCCGCTCTGGGCCGTGCCGCGATCACTCGCGTGTCGCACGCGGCCTCCTGATCGCGCCGCAACGCCAGCCAGCCATACCGGCTGAGCGGATTGAACCAGTGCAGCGCGAACAGCGGCTGCATCAGCACGTTGATCAGAAGATCGTGCCCCCGGTGATGCGCCAGCTCATGCGCGAGCGCGAGATCGCGGCTCATCCGGTCGGGCTGTGCCATGAAACCAGGCGGTAGCGCGATGACCGGATCGATCACCCCGAACGCCAGCGGCGCGGCGGTGCCGGGCGTCTCTATCAGGCGGATCGGAGGAAGGATGCGAAGCGACGGGGGTGCACAGCCCACCTCGCGCGCCCGCTCCAGTAGATCGGACCGCAACCGGAGATAGGCGCTGAACCGGAAGAACAGGAACCCCGCAAACCCGGCGGCCCACACCCCAAACACGATCTGCGCCAGTGGCAAGGTCGCCATTTGCGACAGCCAATCGGAGGCAGGAACCGGTGCGGTCGGAGCGATTGGTTCCATCGGCGCGAGCGCACGCGAAAGCTCTGGATCGACCATCGCGCGTGCAATCATGGGGTCAAGCGTGTCGGCAGCGACCAAACCAGATTGCGGATCAGCCGGGCCAAGCCATGCGGGCAAATGCAAAGGCGGCAGGATCAGCCGCAGCATCGGCAAGGCCCACAGCGCGTACGCGGTCGGCGCGCCCAGCCACCGGGTCACCGGGCGCCGCACAATCAACACCATCACAATCAGCACGGCAGTCCAGATCAAGGTATCAAGCAGGAACGCGCTCATTGCTTCAACTCCTTCAGCAATTGCTCGATTTCGGCGAGGTCATTTTCGCTCAGCGCCTCGGATTGCGCAAGATGCGCGACCAGCGATGCGGCTTTCCCGCCAAACAGCTTGTCCACCAGTCGCCGCGATTCCCCGCCCACATAATCTGCGCGCTCGATCAGCGGCGAATACAGGAACCGCCGCCCATCGGGCCGGGTCGTAATTGCCTGTTTCCCGACGAGCCGCGACAGCAGCGTTTTGACTGTTGCGAGACTCCAGTCGCGGGCGGTTCCGACCGTATCAAAGATGTCCTGCGCGCTGGCGGTGCCGTGGTCCCACAGCGCCTCCATGACGGCGTGCTCTGCGTCCGTTATGCGGTCAGGAGGGATGCGCTCAGGGCGGTCTGGCGTATCTGGCGCTATGTCGGGCTTGCGTGGCACGGTCGATTCTCCGATGGCTGGCCCGGTGGCAGGCCCGGTGGCAGGCATCACGATTACATCTGTAGCCGTAACGACTACGGCTGTAAACATGAAGCGTGGATGAATGCGCCTGCTTACCCATTGCGCCTCGATAAAGGCGCGATAGAGTGCGACAGATGATCGCAAGATTCCTAGCCCTCGTCCTCGCCCTGTTTGCTCCATTCGCTCTGTCAGCGCAGGATTTCTTTCCGCTTACGCTTCCCGTGCCTCTGGAAGAGGCGGAACCCGAGGCCTCCGAAATCGGCGAACTGATCTATCGCGGCGGCCTGAAGATCGAGCCGGGTGAGGAGAAGGTCGGCGGCATTTCTGGGCTGGAATGGCACGACGGCGCACTGTGGGCTGTCAGCGATGACGGGCGCTGGCTGCGGATTGAGCCCAGCGAAGCAAACGCGCAATTGCGCGATCTGTATTCGATCGAGATCGGCCCCCTACTTGACGAGCGTGGCAAGAAACTCAAGCGCAAGGAAGACGCCGACGCAGAGGCTATCGCGCGCGATCCCGACGGTGGATGGATGGTCGCATTCGAACAGGATCACCGTATCTGGCGTTATCCCGCGGTTGGCGAGGATGCTCCGGCAAATGACACCACACCGGAGGCCGCCGCCGCGCTCGCGCTGGTGAAAGACGCACCGGGTAACAATGGGCTTGAAACGCTGGCCATCGGTCCTGCCGGTCTGCTCGCCTGCGCGGAATTCGCGAAGCCGGGCCTTGCCAATTGCGTGCGGGCTCAAGGCGGCATGGCGACCGCATTCGAACTGGCTGCGCCCCCTGCGCTCGCCGAACATGGCGGCGCGCCTACCGATGCCGCCTGCGCACAGGATGGCATGTGCTACGTCCTGTTTCGCAGCTATAAACCGGGCGAAGGCAACCGCGCTGCCATCGTCGAACTGGCGCCCGACAACACCGCGCGCACGCTCGCCGTCCTCACCGCGCCGCTGACGCTCGACAACTTCGAAGGGCTGGCGGTGCGCGACCAATATGCCAAGCGCTACCTGTATCTGGCGTCGGACGACAACTTCAACAATTGCTACACCAGCAGCGCCGCCGACTGTCAGGACACGCTGATCATGAAGTTCCAGATTCGACAGGAAACCGCCGCCCCTCCCCCCGTCGCCGACGCCCCCGAGCCCGATGCCCAATACGCAACCGTCAACGTCGTGCTCGAAACACCGCTCGGTGCCATCACCATCGCGCTGGAGACACAGCGCGCGCCGATCACCGCGGCAAATTTCCTGCGCTATGTCGAGGAAGGCCGGTTCGATGGGACCGTGTTTTACCGCGCGATGTCGCTCGACGCCGAGCCCAAGCCCAACGGTCTGTTGCAAGGGGGGGCGCAGTTCGATCCCAAGCGCATTTTGCCGCCCATAGCGCACGAGCCGACTAGCAAAACCGGCCTCAGCCACACCAACGGCGCGGTATCGATGGCGATGGGCGAACCGGGCAGCGCGAACGGCGATTTCTCGATCATGTTGCAGGACCAGACCGGCCTGGATGCGCAGCCCGGCTCAACCGATCCGGTGTGGAAGAACGGCTATGCGGTGTTCGGTTACGTGATCGAGGGGATGAACGTGGTCGCCGCGATCCACGCAGGCGCGACAGACCCCAACAAGGGCGAAGGCTGGATGAAAGGGCAGATGCTGGCCGAACCGGTGAAGATCATCGCCGCGCGCCGCGCACAGCCGGAAGCTGCCGAACAGTAACGCTATTCGCCGATTGCGGGCCGGCCCACCGGTGCACTCGCCACTGTCGGCATTCGCGCTTCGAGTGCGGGCAGCCATTCGCCTACCCCTGCCCCGATGCGCACCTGCGGCAGCGAGGCCAGCAGGCGCCGCTCCACTTCCCACTTGGCGACAAGCGAATGCGCATCATCCGCCACCTGCGCCAGCGGCTTTGGCGAGCGCAGGGCGTTGTTGATCAGCGCATCGCCGTAAAAGGTCCAGTCGTTATCTGCCTCACACCCGAAGGACGACCGGTTGGCGGCCGCCGCTGTCAAGATCGCGGTGTCGTGGCTCGCCAGTGGATCGACGAACACGCCGGAGAAACACGCGCTGAGCATCAGGATGCGCCGCCTGATACCCAACTCGCCCAGAACCTCGCTGAACCGTGCAGGCGAAAGCAGGCCGTATCCGGTATCGCCGTAATGATAGGCCAGACCCAGTTCAGTGCCGTGGCTGGTGGTGTATAGCACCAGCACATCTTCTGCCGGGTCCATTACCTCGGACAGCGCGGCAAGCGTGACGATCAGCGTCTCGATCGAGCCGTGCGGCAGGTCATCTCGCGATCCATCCGGCCCCGCCAAAGTGAGCATGCGACCGGCCGCGTCATATCGACGTTGCAGCACCCGTCCCGCTTCGCGCGCTTCGCGGGCGAACACCGGATCGCTGTCGAGCGCGATGGTCACGACATAGGCATCCACGGTACCGCGTCGCTGAGGCTTCAAGTCCGCCAGCGCGCGGTCCAACCGCCGCCGCTGCTCCAGCAAGGTGCGCGCGGGAATGCCGCGCTTCAACTCGGGTCCAAGTTCATAGCTCTTGCGCCGATCTGCCCGGCTTTTGCCAGAGCCGAGATCGGGATAGGGCGCGACATGTTCGGGCGGCTGACCGGGGCTATCCCTCGCTGTCCGGGGCACGGATTGAGGCGTCGCGGGCACGGCCAGAACCGCCCCTATCAGTCCGGCAATCAGCGCGACCCTCAACATCGGGCAAAGCTGCACCGGGGGCTGCATCAGGTCAAGCGCTTCTTCACGCGGTCATTCGCTCTATGATTCTGGCGAAACTCAGGCCCAGCAAGCGCTTGTATTCCCAGCTTTTGACAAACCAGAACAGCGAGTGCGCGAAAATCGCCGCCGCCTCGATCCAGAAAATTTCGTGCCCGCAATCGCGCCCGTCCACCAGATGCACGCCATAGGCGAGCAACGGCAGGCCGATCATCGCGCAGCCGGTGAAATTATACGCCATCGCAAATCGCCGCCGCATCGGGGGCCACAAGATGTAATCGAGCCGCGATTTGGAAAAGAACACCGCGACCACGAACAGGCAGGCAAAGAACGCCACCGCAAAGAAGGAGTGCCACGAAAACATCGAACCCGAACATTGCTCGATCCCGGTCGGCACCATCGCCACAAGGATCAGGAATATACCCGCCATCGTCAGCAACAGGTTCTCCCATTTCGAAAGCCCCTGAAACAGGATCAGGAACACGCCCACCGCCCACAACAGGCCCACGAACCAGTTGCGGGCGGCGGGCACGTGATAAAAATAGCTGATCGAGTAATGTCCGTCATACCCGCCGACCAGGGGCATGATGATCGGGATGAGCAGCGCGACAAAGCCGATGCCAAAACACTTGATCAGGAACGCGAGATTGGCGTGGCGCGAGAAATCCTTGCGAAACGCATCCTTGCGCGCCCAGTCGATCGCCTTTGGGTCGGGTGGTTCGGGTGTTGGCACGAAAAATCCCTCCGCAAGTATCCCGCGTACCCGGTCGGCGCGCCTCAGATCAATCGCGCCCGCTGTTCGGGTGTCAGCATCACGCAGGCCTCTGGTGTCTTGCCGAACCAGCGGTACCG
>JBBRVR010000060.1:0-18521 GCA_038246695.1 Sphingomonadales bacterium | reverse complement strand
TCGCGCTGACCGATGACGACGCGCGCCGGGGCAGCGATGGCGACAAGGTCCGCGCAGGCAGGCCCGCGTTCGGATTGATGCGCGCACGGCTCCAGCGTGACATAGAGCGTGGTGCCGCGCGCCGCGCCCGGGGCTATCCCTTCAAGGGCGCGAGCCTCGGCATGGGGGCGTCCGCCAGACTGCGTCCACCCGCGCGCGATCACGCGATTCTCGTGCACCAGCAGCGCGCCGACGCCGGGATTGGGGCGGCTGAGGGGCCGCGCGCGGGCAGCGAGCCGGGCGGCGGCTGCCATCCAGTCCGCATCCGCGGGCATTCGGATTGTTATGGCGCGTCTCTGGTCTGGTCGGGGGCGGCGGGCTGAGTATCGACAGCGGTATCGCCCGCACCGACGGTTTTCGCGCGGCGCTCGGCCACGGCGGCGGCTTCTGCGGCGCGCTGCGCCTTGGCCTCGGCATCGATCTTTTCGACATCCATGCCGATCCCTTTGCCCAGCGCCTTGTAGATATCCTTCTTGCGCTGTGCGAGATTTTCCTCCGCGGCCTTGCGCAGTTCGGTCACTTCCTGGTTGGCGGCGTTGGAGGCGGCAATTTCCGCGTCGGTCCGCGCGTCATCCAGGGTGGTGATATAAGTGATCGTCGGTCTTTCGGGCGTGCGGTAATAGACCTCGCCCGAAAGCCAGTAGACAACCACCATCAGCGGCACGGTGGAGGCCAACAGGATCGGCCAGCGCCACGGATTTGGCTTGCGAAATTCGGTCCAGAAATCGGCAACGCCAGTCTTGGGATTGAAACGTGAAACGAATGACATGGGGGGCAATATAGGGCAGCAGGCGGCCTAGTGCCAGAGGCACTTCTGCACCTCGGCAACTGAACTATTGATATTCGACCGTGATCGGTACGCGCCCGCGCAACAGGCCCGAAGCCTCCGTCTGGGCATTAAGCACCAGCGTGCCGGAGAATTTGAAGCTCAACTGCCCGTTTGCATCCAGCGTGGGAAGCGCGGGCAAATTGGTGACGAAATCGCGCAGCATCGCCTGTCCGCCGCTTGCATCGCGCATGCTGACGGTGCCGGGCAGGATGATGCGCAAAGGCTCGAACGGAGCGCCGGTCACACTGGCGCGGCCGGTGATTGGCATTCCGCCCAGATCCTCCAGATCGCCAATAAGCCGTTTTTCGCCTGTCTCCAGATCGAGCAGCACCCGCCCGTCGCCGCGTTGCAGCACCACCACGCGCCCGAAATCAACGTCGCTTTCGATCGCGATGTTGAGCGTCTGGCAGTTGCGCCTGTTGTTGGGCTTGGGCTTTTGATTACCCACCCCGCGGCAGCCGGGCGGAAGATAGCACTGGTCGCAATTGCCCTGCGCCCACGCCGCCATCGGTGCGCTGGGCACGCTAAGGCCGAGTGCGGCCACAAACAGAATTGCGGCTTTGAACATGACCGCTTTTTAGGCGGACAGAGTTAACGATTGCCTACGTAGTTGGCGCAAGAGCAATGCGGGCGATCCGGTTCCGCCCTATCCGAACGCTGTGTAAAGCGACCGTCCGTTAACCTTCAGCCAGCGGTCTGCCTCCGCGATATCCCCTTCGAAGATGTCGCCGAGCAACGCATGAAACGCGGCGCTGTGATCGAAGTGAACGAGATGCGCGACCTCATGCGCGACCACCGAACGGCGCACCAGATCGGGGGCCTGCACCAGCCGCCAGTTGATGCGGATGCGGCGCTGATCGGAACAGCTGCCCCAGCGTTTCTGCGCCCGGCTGAGGGCAACCGGCACCGGATCGAGCCGCGCAGCGGCGCAATATTGTGCGGTATCCGCCTCGAACAGGGCCATCGCTTCGCATTCCAGCCAGCGTTTCAGCCGTCGTTCCAGCCCAGCCGTCGCGCCGCCAATGCGCAGCGCGGCGCTTTCGCCGTGATCCTCTGGTGTGCGGGCGAGGGCAGGGCGGCGGGGCGCGCGTTCGTCCCATTCAATCCGCACCGGCGCGCCGCGATATTGCATGTTTTCACCCGGCCCCGGCGCCGCCCGGCGCGGGATGCTCGCATGCTGGCTGGCGAGCCATTGGGTGCGCGCATGAGCAAAGGCTATCGCCTCATTTGCCGGCGCCCAAGCAGGCAGGGTGATGCGCACCGCGCTGCCATCGGGGGCGAGCCGCAGCGTCAGGCGTTTTGCCGTGCGGTGGCGCCGCAGGACGATGGGCACGACTACACCGTCAAGCATGATCTCGGGCGCGGTCGCGGGTTTTCTTTCCGGGCGCTTTGCAGGCTTTCCGCCGCCGCCGGACAGCCACTCGATCACGCGGCGTCCTGATCAGCAGGGTCGCGCTGCGCGCCAGAGTTCGGCGCAGCGAGATAGTCAGTCCGGGGTGACCCCCATTCGACGATGTGATGTTCGATCGGCCCGGCAATTGTCTCGCTCACCACGCGGCCCGCCACCGATACGCCCACCCGCGCCACCGCATCGCGATCACCGCAGATAAGGTAATGCCACGATGGCAAGGGACGACCGGCTGCGCGAATGCGATAGGCGCAAGTTACGGGCAACCACGCCACATCTTCCACAATCGCCAGCGTCAGCCGCAGGCAATCGGGGACAAACGCCTTGCGATTGCGATAATCGCTGCATTGCGCGGTGCCGGTATCCAGCAGCTTGCACGCGACATTGGTGTGCTCGATTTCGCCGGTGTCCGCATCCTCGATCTTGTGCGTGCAGCAGCGCCCGCACCCATCGCACAACGCCTCCCATTCAGCCCGGTTGAGCTGCGCGAGGGGAAGCTCCCAGAACCTGTCGCGAGGCTCTAACGTACCCACTTTGCCAGCTCTGCGGTGACGGGGTCCGCGCCCTGATCGGCGGGCAGCAGCGCAATCGGCTCCCCCTTGGGCCCGAACAAGATGACGGTGCGCGCGTGATCCATCAGGTATGTGCCGGGCGCGGTCTCTTCCAGCTTCTTGTAATAGACCGCAAAGGTCGCGGCAGCGGCGGCGATCTGTTCCGGTGTCCCGGTGAGGCCGATCAGATCATCGGAAAAGGCGCTGGTAAACTCGTCGATGACTTCGGGCGTATCGCGTTCAGGATCGACCGAGATGAAGATCGGCTGCACCTTTGCCGCCAATTCGGGCTCCGTCGCGCCAAATTGCTGCAAACCCTGGATCGTGCGCTGCACATCGGTTGGGCAGACATCGGGGCAATAGGCATAGCCGAAATAGACGATGCGGTATTTGCCTTCGAAATCGGCCCAGCGCACCGTCTTCCCTTGCGTGTTCACGAGCTCGAATTCGCCGCCAATCGTCGCGCCGGCCAGCGGCGGTTCGGCCGGTACACCAGGTTGCGTGTCGCAGCCCGCCACCACGAGGCCACCTGCAAGGGCCATCGCCAGCAATCGGGCGCGAAATCGAAAGGGGGTGTTGGCGTTCGTATTCATGCTCTGCTAACTGACGGGGAGGCATGGCCTCCACTGGGGCTTTTCACAATAGCTTTATGTGACAGCAAATGCGGAAGGATCAAAGCGTGTCGGGTTTCGTTGTTCGCAAGTTAGGGGTTGGCGGCGCGATTGCCAGTGCGGTTTTTGTGGGCGTGCCTGTTATCGGCACGATTGCCATGATCGCCGCGGCGCCGTTATCCGCGCAGCTGTATTCCGAAGGGTATGAATTTCTGAAAGCGGTCAAGGATCGCGATGGGGATGCTGTGACCCAGCTGCTCAACCAGCCCGGCACGCAGGTCGTCAACACACGCGATATCAGCAGCGGCGACACCGGTCTGCACGTTGTCGCTGAACGGCGCGACGTGCTGTGGATCAGGTTCCTGCTCCAACGCGGGGCCAATCCCAACATCCGCAACAAGAAGGGCATGACCCCGCTTCAGCTCGCAACGACGCTGGGCTTTGTCGACGGGGTCGAGGAGCTGATCAAGGGCGGCGCCGATGTCGAGGTTTCCGATGCGCAGGGCGAAACCCCGCTGATCACCGCCGTACACCAGCGCAACATTCCGCTGATCGCGCGCCTGCTGAAACAGGGCGCAAACCCTGACCGAAACGACAATTCGGGCCGCTCCGCGCGTGACTATGCCGGGCTGTTGGGTGCGAACGATCAGATCATGGATGAATTCAAAGCCGCGGATGCGGATCGTGGAAAACAGGGAACCACAAAAGATTACGGGCCTTCTCTTTGATATGACCGATACTTCCCCCGATTTCGCCGACATGACCCTTGATGAGCTGCGCGTTGCGCTCGCGCCCGACATTGCCGCCTCGGCGATATTCGACGGGTGGAGTGAAACAGCGTTGGAAGCCGCTGCTGAAATGGCCGGGGTTGATGTGGACGTCGCCAAACTGGCGTTCCCGCCAAAACCGCTGGGCGGGCGGGCGATGGACATGATCGAGGCGTGGATTACCTCGGTCGATCAGGCAATGGAGGCGGAATGGCCGCCCGAACGCCTCGGCGAGCTGAAAATCCGCGAGCGCATCCGCGAACTCGTCACCTTCCGGCTGAAAGCGGTGGAGGACATCGACGAGGCGGTGCGCCGGGCAATGGCAATCATGGCGATGCCGCAGAACGCGCCGCGATCCTTGCAACTGGGCTGGCGTTCTGCCGATATCATGTGGCGGCTGGCGGGCGACACCGCGACCGATTACAACCACTACACCAAGCGGGCGATCCTTTCGGGGATTTACTCGGCGACGCTTGCCTACTTCATCAACGATGACAGCGACGGCAAGGAAGCGACCTACGCATTTCTCAACCGCCGGATCGATGGGGTGATGCGGTTTGAAAAGGCTAAGGCGAAGCTGACCGGCGGTAATCGCGAGATGCCCAGCCTCACGCGGTTCCTGGGCAGGTTGCGGTATCCCAGCCGGTAGTGCGCGTCACCAACGTGCAAAAACGGTGAAGCAGCCCTCGCTTAGAGGCGCCAATTTGTCCTAAAGTCCTGCGCAACAGATTCGCTGTGCGAAAGATCGCGCGGCTGATGTATTGATTCAGGAAGGATAATTCGATGGCGGGTTCGCTCAACAAGGTTATGCTGATCGGCAATCTCGGGGCAGACCCTGAAATTCGCAGCTTTCAGAACGGCGGCAAGGTTGCCAACCTGCGCATCGCGACGAGCGAGACGTGGAAGGACAAGGCCACCGGGGAGCGCAAGGAAAAAACCGAATGGCACACAGTCGCGATCTTTTCCGAAGGGCTGGTCGGCGTGGTCGAACGCTACTTGAAGAAAGGCAGCAAGGTTTTCGTCGAAGGCAAACTGCAAACCCGCAAGTGGCAGGACCAGCAGGGGCAGGATCGCTACAGCACCGAAATCGTGATCCAGGGCCTCGGCGGCACGCTGACGATGCTTGATGGCGCGCAGGGCGGCGGTAGTGGCGGCGGCGGCGGTGGCCAGCGCGGCGGTGGTTATGGTGGCGGTTCTGGCGGTGGCAATCAGGGCGGCGGTTCAGGCGGCGGCTGGAACCAGGGTGGCGGCGACACCGGCGGCGGTTCGGGCGGTGGCTCCGGCGGCGGCTATGACGATCTGGACGACGACATCCCGTTCTGATCGGGTGCCGCTTCGCTTAACGCCCGGAACGGCAAGCATCGTGAGAAAAGGGGACGGTCTGTTAACGACCCAGTTGCGGACGCTTGAACGAGGTGTTTTCGGCTGTTCAAAGCCTTAGGTGCTCTGATAGCATTCCTTTGACACAAAAACGGGGTCACCTAATGCGCGTAGCGACGATGTTCTCGCTCATGCTGGCGAGCTATGGATGTGCGCCTGTCGAGGAAACTCCGCCCGCGGTGAGTTCGGAAACCGCCGTAACAGTGGACCGCCGAATTGAACTCATGGGGGTGATCCAGCTGCTTTCGGGCTACTTCCTCGTCTCGTATCTTGATTCCGACTACAAACGAGACGCAGCCCAGTTTTTCAAAACATGCGCTGACCATTCGGCAGTGACGAAGTTCTCGTCGCTTTCGGCGAATGGTTTTGACTTCAACAACGTGCCGGAAGCGTTCATCGCTCTCTCGGAAAGTCCCGATCTCCAGCCTCGCTTACCATTCGGGCGAGCAGCGATCGAAAGCGCGGGCGGCGAAGAAAATCTAACTGAATTTCTGACCTCGACGCGAGCGTTTGCGCGGGACTGCCATTTCGATGAGTTTTACGACGCTCACCTGCCTGAATATCAGCGCATGATCGACCAATCGCGACAGGCTGTGCGCGAGTCCACCCGATCGCTCTCCTCCTACCTTGGAACTCCGCTCGGCTCGACAGAGGTTGTGCTCGGCCCGCTTCTCCACGATGGCGGCTTTGCCACGCGATTTGACCATGATGGGGGCCGGGCGATCGCGTTCGCCTTCATCGGCCCTCAAGCCATCAGCGCGGGATCTGTAGACTTCGGGGGCGCAGCAAGGCTCCAGCCCCTGATCGCCCATGAATTCGCGCATACGGTCATCAACCCGCTGACTGTCCGGCATGCCTCACAAGTCGCTGTGACTGAGAAAAACACCGATCCCCTCAGGGAGCCCATGCGACTGGAAGGATATTCTAGGTGGGAGCATGTCATCAACGAAAGCATCATCAGGGCAGTTACAGCACGATTGACTGCCGCTGAGAGGGGGGAGGACGCCGCGAATGCAGAGGTTGCCGAGGAGGTGAAGCGCGGGTTCGTCTATGTCCCCGCAGTGGTCGCTGAATTGCGGAAATACGAAGCGAGCAGATCTGCCTACCCCAAGATCGAGGACTTCTATCCGAATCTCCTTCGCGTGTTTGAGCAGTCCCTAGCTGCCTGTGTAGCTTCGAGATGTGAGAGTGGCACCTGACGTTCTAGGAACCTGCCATTCCGGAATCCACCCAATTCCCGTCCGCTCGCCTTGCGCCCGGAAGCGGTCGCCGCGCTCACCTCTTCTTCAGCGCGCTCAAAGCTGCGGCCAGCGGGCCTTCGTGTTCGCCCTCCGTGACTATCCCGGCCTTGCGGCGCGCTTCGTCTGCGGCGCGGCCCTCGGCGTAGGGGTCGATCGCGAGGCCCAGAGTCTGTGCGACCGCTTCGCCAAGGTCGAATGTGTCGCCTGAATATTCGATCTCGTCGCAATCGTCGGCGGTGATGTCGTAGTCGATATCGTCATCCTCGCTTGGGCTGAGGTTGGCGTGGCCCTCCTCGATAAAGCGCAGGACCACCGGCTCGTCGATCTCCACCTCGAAGTTCTCACTTGAAATCGCACAGGCCTGAGTGATGCGGGCGTGCAAAGTACCTTCGGCGCGGATGCCCTTGTGGCACTGGTCCAGCTGCAGCGATGCGGACATTTCATCGACCGAAACGATGCCGAACCGGTCAGCCAGAGCCGCACGCTCGCGCTCGTCCGCTTCGATCACCACGGGGTCGGCAGGCAACATCCGCGTTCTGACCACTCGGGTCAGCTCGAATTCTTTGGTGCCTGGCTCTGGCCCTGATCCCGACATTGCACTCACCAGATCCCGGTCGCTTTCATGAGGTCCTGATCACTTCGCCCTGAAAGACGTTCATTAAGTGCCAGCAATTTATCAGCGACCCCCGCTGCAGATGCCGCCTCGTCCGCGCCTTCGACAAAGGTGACGTTGCGTGAAACCGCTGCAATCAGGCGGTCGCGGTCTTTGGCGACCAGCGCGCTGCGATAGGCCCCTAGCCGGCCACCCAGCACGCTCATCAATTTGCCCATCCGCTTTCCCACGACGACATCGTTGACGCCAAATTCGCGCAATTGCCCATCCATGTCCTCGACAAACAGTTCGGCCAGCAGCGCGCTTTCGGCACGCATCTCGCTCGCCTCGATGCGGACCATGACTGTGCACAGGACAGCGGTGATAAGGTCGAAACGCCCGCCAACCGTATCCGCGACGTTGCAATCGGAATAATATGATGGCTCGCGCGCCAGTTCGACAACGCGATGCCACAGCGGGCGAATGGTCTCGCGCGGATCGGGCGCCGTGCCGAGCAGACGGGAGAGAAATGACATGGTGCAACGGTGCTTTCTTTTGCGTGGCTGTGTTTTGCAGACCACTATTTTACATGGCAGTGCTGGCGCTTGAACCCAAGACCAATCAACAGGCAGTTACGCGCTTCGTTGCGTTGGGGATGTGCATGTGCAAGGCATTCGCAATGACGCTATAGCGGTTCATTACCAATTCAAGCGCGCCGGTTAAACCGCAATCTTGCCAATTCTGGCACCGGTCCGCCGGGCGATGCAACATTGCAAGGCGAATGCCTTGCTTCTAAGGCGATGGCCGGGCCGATATTGCGGCGCTGAGGATACACAGATTGACAGGTAGGATGCACATGACGGGTTCGAACGCATTGCGGACGGGGCTATCTCTCTCGGGCAAAGCTGTGCTGCTGGCGGCTGCCGTGCTGGCGCTGGGCGCGTGTTCCTCGATCCGCGAATCGCGGGGTTATGTAACCGATCAGACGCTGCTCAACACCGTGCAGCCGGGGATCGACAACCAGCGCAGCGTCGAGGCAACGCTGGGCCGCCCGACCTTTGCCAGCCAATATGGTGAGCCGACATGGTATTACGTGTCCAGCATCACGGGCCGCAAACCGTTCGTGCGCCCGCGCATTGAAACGCATGGCGTGCTGGCGGTGACATTCGACGCGGCAGGCAATGTCGCCTCGGTCGATCGTTCAGGCGTGGACAAGGTTGTGTATCTGCAGCCCGAAGGCGACAAGACGCCGACGCTGGGCCGGGAACGCGGCTTTCTCGAAGACCTGTTCGGCAACATCGGTCAGGTCGGAGCGGGCGGTGGTCCTGCAGGTCCGGGACCAGGGGGCGGCTGATCACGGGCCGTCGCCCGATCTTGGTAGTATGACTTGAACGCTTTTGTGATCGCGCCATATTCCCGTTCATGAATAGCGAACAGGCGAGCCACGGCCTCATCCAGTGGCACGGCACCACCATCGTGGGCGTAAAGCGCGGTTCCAAGACCGTGATCGCAGGCGATGGTCAGGTTTCGATGGGCAACACCGTGATGAAGCCCAATGCCCGCAAGGTCCGCCGGATCGGCGCAGCGGGGCCGGATGGGCAACCGAAAGTTGTCGCCGGATTTGCCGGAGCCACCGCCGATGCTTTCACCCTGTTTGAACGGCTGGAGGCCAAGCTGGAGCAATTTTCCGGCCAGCTGATGCGCGCCGCGGTAGAACTTGCCAAGGACTGGCGCACGGACAAATACCTGCGCAATCTCGAAGCGCTGATGATCGTCGCCGATCAGGATACGCTGCTGGTGCTCACCGGCAATGGCGATGTGCTGGAACCTGCCGCCACAAACGATGCTGTCATTGCCGCGATCGGGTCGGGGGGCAATTACGCTCTCGCCGCAGCGCTCGCTATCGCTGAATACGAGGACGATGCCGAGCGCATCGCGCGCAAGGCCATGGCGATCGCCGCCGATATCTGCGTCTTCACCAATGGCGAGGTCACGCTGGAAGTGGTCTGAGCCCACGTCCCTGAAAACCGCGCAACCCCGCTTCTCTTCCCGCTGCATTCATTCGGATAACCATGATCGACAATCTTACCCCAAAGGCGATCGTCGCCGCGCTCGATGAGCACATTATCGGCCAGCAGGATGCCAAGCGCGCGGTTGCCGTCGCGCTGCGCAATCGCTGGCGTCGTCAGCGGCTTGGGCCTGATCTGCGCGATGAGGTCACGCCAAAGAACATCCTGATGATCGGGCCGACCGGCTGCGGCAAGACCGAGATCAGCCGCCGCCTCGCCAAGCTTGCAGAGGCGCCGTTCATCAAGATCGAGGCGACCAAGTTCACCGAGGTCGGATATGTCGGGCGCGATGTCGAACAGATCGCGCGCGATCTTGTCGAAGAAGCGATCCGGCTGGAAAAGGAGCGCCGCCGCGAATCCGTGCGCGAGGCCGCGTCCGAAGCGGCAATGGAGCGTCTGCTCGATGCGTTGGTCGGCCAGAGCGCAAGCGAGGCGACGCGCGAATCCTTCCGCAACCGCATTACCGATAATTCGATGAACGAAACCGAGGTCGAGATCGAGCTTGCCGAGGAACGCTCCATGCCCTTCGATATGGGCAATATGGGCGGCAACATGGGCATGATCGATCTCAGCGACATGATGGGTAAGGCGCTCGGCAAATCGCAGACCAAGCGGCGCAAGCTGAAGGTACCCGATGCCTGGGACAAACTGGTCGACGAAGAAGCGGACAAGCGGCTGGATGATGACGATGTCGCCCAGACCGCGTTGCGCAATGCGGAGACCAACGGGATTGTGTTTCTGGACGAGATCGACAAGATCGCGGTCAGCGATGTGCGCGGCGGCAGTGTCAGCCGCGAAGGGGTGCAGCGCGATTTGCTCCCCCTGATCGAGGGGACGACCATCGCGACCAAATACGGTCCGATGAAAACCGACCACGTGCTGTTCATCGCCAGCGGCGCGTTCCACGTCGCCAAGCCGTCTGACATGCTGCCTGAATTGCAGGGTCGGTTGCCGATCCGCGTCAACCTGCGCGCACTGACCGAAGAGGATTTCGTGCGCATCCTTTCCGAAACGCGGGCCAATCTGGTAACCCAGTACAAGGCATTGCTGGGCACAGAGAAGGTCGAACTGGATATAACGCCCGATGCCGTCGCCGAAATCGCCCGGATCGCGGCGCAGGTGAACGACAGTGTCGAGAACATCGGCGCGCGCCGGTTACAGACAGTGATGGAAAAGCTGCTTGAAGAAATCAGCTTTGAAGCGGAGGAATACGCCGATCAGACAATCACGATCGACGCAGACTATGTTCGTGAAAAACTCGCAAATCTTGCTGGAAACACTGATCTGTCCAAATATATTCTTTAATATTCAAAGAACCTATCCTATCAGTGCGACGGACTTGGGGGATATGAATGAAACCGGGCGCGATCCGCGATTTGAAGGCGCTGATGCTGGGGCTGGCTCCCAAACTGGAGGAGCGGGCGTGGGTGTTCGTGCCGCTGCCCGAAGGCGGACTGATCCCAGCAACAGCGTTTGCCCTGATCCGTGAGGAGGAGGGGCCGTGCGTTATCCTTCCCGCAACGGCCGGTCCACCCGATGCCCGGCAGTTTGCGCGCATCACGCTGCAGGTGCATTCCGATCTGGATGCGGTGGGGCTGACTGCTGCGGTTGCGACCGCTCTCGCAAGCTCGGGTGTCGCGTGCAACATTGTTGCCGGTCTGCGCCACGATCATCTGTTCGTGCCGTGGAGCCGGCGCGACGATGCCCTCAATCTTCTGGAAAAACTGAGCCTCGATGCGCGTCGATGAAATCGGTTGTCTGTCGAGGACGGGCGTAACTTGATCCTTGCGGTATGCGCCAGCGCCCCCGCGTTGGCAGACGGGCACAGCGCAACCGGCGCCGCAACCACCCCGGATGCAGCCGCGCAACTGGCTTAAAACGTCTTTGGCGACTGGACGAGCGATCGTCCCGCGCCGCCTGCAATCAGCAATCCGGCGGGCGATGGCACCGCGCCGCGCAACCTTTCACGCTCGGATGAGGATTTCTACCGCCTGTGGCTCACCAACACGGTGCTGGGATCAGGTTCCAACGGGCGTCTGTTCGAGGAGGTAAGGACCAAGCGCGGCCCCGCCCGTGCGGGCACCACGATACGCGTTACTCCGCCGCTTCCACCTGCTCGCGGTTCTCCTCGCTCGCCTGCCTTGCCCACATTTCGGCGTAGAGGCCGCGCTTTGCCAGCAAGGCGGTGTGCGTGCCCTGTTCGACCAGTTCGCCGCCGTCCAGCACTAGAATGCGGTCGGCATCGGCAATCGTTGAAAGCCGGTGCGCAATCGCGATGGTGGTGCGCCCGCGCGCCAGCCGTTTCAGCGTGCGCAGGATTTCCTGTTCGGTGCGGGTGTCCAGCGCGCTCGTCGCCTCGTCCAGCAGCAGGATTGGCGGATCTTTCACCAGTGTTCGGGCGATGGCGACGCGCTGTTTTTCGCCGCCCGACAATTTTAGCCCGCGTTCGCCCACCATCGTCTCGAACCGATCCGGCAGACGTTCAATGAGCGGCATCAGCGCGGCATCGCGCGCGCCCTGTTCGATCATCGCTGCATCCGCCGTGACGGCATCGGGCGCGCCATAAGCGATATTGTAACCGAGCGTATCGTTGAACAGCACGCTGTCCTGCGGGACGATACCGATGGCGGCACGCACGCTGTCCTGACGCACGCTCGCAATATCCTGCCCGTCGATCAGAATGCGCCCGGAACCGGGATCGTAAAACCGGAACAATAGCCGCCCGATCGTGCTTTTGCCCGCTCCCGACGGGCCGACAATCGCCACCGTTTCCCCGGCTGCGACAGTAAAACTGAGACCTTTCAGGATCGTACGCTCGGGCTCGTACCCGAAGCTCACGTTGTCGAACTGGATCGAAGGCTCCGCGACTTTGAGAGCGGGCGCACCGGGAACATCGCGCACTTCGACATCGGTGTCGATCATGCGGAACATCGCGGCCATGTCGACCAGCCCCTGCCGGATCGAACGATAGACCCAGCCCAGCAGATCGAGCGGACGAAAAAGCTGCATCAGAAATGTGTTGACCAGCACCAGATCGCCCACGCTGAGCAACCCCCGGCTCCAGCCCCACACGGTGTAGGCCATCGCGCCTGCCATCAGCATGTTGGTTATCGCGGATTGCGCGATGTTCAGCAGGCCGAGCGAATTTTCGGACTTGATCGCAGCCTCGGCATAGGCGCGCGCGGAGCGGGAATAACGCTGTTCCTCGCGCGTTTCGGCACCGAAATACTTCACCGTTTCAAAGTTCAGCAGCGAATCCACTGCACGGTGCAATGCCTGCCCATCCAGATCGTTCATCTCGCGCCGCAATTTGGTGCGCCATTCAGTAAGCCAACGTGTGATCGCGATGTAGGATACGACCGTTATGGTGGTGGCAATGACCAGCCCGATCCCGAATTTAAGGTAAAAGATCACGCCCACCGCGATCAGCTCGATGATGGTGGGGGCGATGTTGAACAGCAGGAAATACAGCATCATGCCGATGCTTTTGGTGCCGCGCTCGATCACCTTGGTCACTTCGCCTGTGCGGCGCGAGAGGTGGAACCGCAGCGACAGGCGATGGAGGTGGTGAAACACGCTCTCGGCGAGGCTCAGCGTGGCGTGCTGTTCCACCCGCTCAAACGCCATGTTGCGCAGGTTGTCGAACACCACGCTGCCAAAGCGTCCCAACCCATAGGCCGCGACGAGGGCAAAGGCGACCAGCGCGCCTTCCTCGATATCGCCGTCTTTCGACATGGCATCGACCGCCTGACTGTAGGCGAAGGGAAGGGCGAGGGTCACCGCCTTGGCTAGCAGGACAAACACCATCGCCAGCACGATACGGCGGCGCAGCGGCCAGTTACCCTCCGGCCACAGATACGGCAGGAACCGGCGCAGCGTTGCCCAGCCTTCGGCATCGGCAAGCGGTTTATCGTCGGAAGTGGCGGTATCGGGAGGCATTGCTCCCGACAATGTGGGCGCGGCAGGCGGTTATGGCAAGCGGTGGGACGACACCACGTCGCTCGCTATTGCATCGGAATGCGGCGCCCCGACTGGCGCGCGCGGCGCAATTCGCGCGCCACATCGCGCGGCACATCGAACAGGATGCGCTTGTTGGAAAAGTCGATGGCAACGCGGTCGAACATCTTGAGATGCTGCATCCCCAGCGCCAGAACCGGCGTGTCATGCAAGCCCAGCGCGTCGAATGCGGGCGCATCGGCGAAGGTGAGCGGGACATCGCGCAGGGACAAACCCTGTATCGTCAGCGATCGCACGGTGGATAGCTGCCCGATCATGCTGACGCCGTTTACATCGGTGGTGGTCACCTCTTCGGCCCGCTTGGCCCGCAGCTTGTCCCGCAATGCCAGGTTGGCAAGGCTGGCCTGCGCGCCGGTGTCTATAATCACGACCGCCTTCACCCCTTCGACCACTGCATCGGTGATCAGCAACTGACCCATTTCCTGCTTGGCGCGAACGATGATTTCGAACCCGTTGTTCGAAGGCTTCTTGCTGCTCACATCCTCGACGGCGATGCTTCCTTCGCGAAAATCGATCAGCACACGAAAGTCCTGCAGCGAATCGAGCCCGATGATCCCATCGGCGCCAACATGCGTGCGGTTGAGGACCGGGGCTACAAGATCGTAAATGTCATGGCTGCCAACGGTGAGATGCTCAACCTCGACGATATCGACAGGCCGGCGGCTGGCCATACCCACCAGCGTGGCGGTCCCCAGCGGAGTAAAGCCCAGCAACGTGTTGATTTCGTGCGTCACGGCGGTGGCCTGACTGCCGGTGTCGATCATGAAGTTGTAGGGGCCGGTGCCCTGGATCATCACCGGTACGGTCAGGCGGTTGTTGCGCTCTTCGTCCAGCGCGATGATTTCGGTCGCGGGATTGGTCAGGCTCGGGGCGATGGACTGTTCGGTCGCATCGGGCACGGGTTCGACCAGCACGGCGGCGGCACTGTCCCCGGCAATCGCGGGGGCTATGCCCGCTGAAAGCGCGGTCAGGGGGACGCCGAGTGCCCCCGCCAGATTGAAGAGATGTGCAAGCATGATTGATCCCGTTCCGGTTGTAAGCGCGTGGTTCGCGTCCGCGCTGTTGAACTCATATAGTAACAGACTATGCGATCCCGCGCTAATCCGGTCCCGTTGGGCGCACCATGCATGAACAGGAATGCTTAACCGTCATGCGATAGGGCGCAGGGGTTATGAAGCACACAGCTCTCAGGTTCGCTGAAAAGGTTGCCGCGGGCGTCGGCTATGACAAGACGCATGTGACCCGCACTGTCGCCTATCGCGCGGTCGATGCGTTTCTGGACACGCTGCCGACCGACCGGATGGACGCGCTGGAAATCGCGGCCGGATGGAAATGGCGCAGCCGAGGCTGGGCGAGCTTTACCGAGATGAACTGGCCCGCCCACGACATTTGCGAAGATGTGCTCGACCGGCAATTCGATATCGCGATTGCGGACAATGTGTGGGAGCACCTGCTGCACCCCTATCGCGCCGCGACGCATGTGCTTGAAATGCTGAAGCCCGGCGGGATATTCGTCAACATCACACCGTTCCTGATCCGGCGTCACCCGATCCCGCATGATTGCACTCGCTGGACCGAGCTGGGAATGCGACACTTTCTGGGCGATGTCGGCTTCGATCCTGATACGGTCGAAACCGGCAGCTGGGGCAACCGCGCGGCGGTAAAGGCGAACTTCAACCGCTGGGCGCGCACCGGCTGGCAGCGCCGGCTGCCCAACGAGCCCGATTTTCCCGTGACCGTCTGGGCGATCGCGCGAAAGCCGGAATGATGCTGAGCCACGGCGCTCGGCCAAAAGCACGCATCGTGGTGCTGGCGCATAATGAAGAGCGCCGGATCGCGACCTGCCTTGCCAGCCTGCCGCTGGGCGAGCCGGGAATCGAAACCCATGTGGTCGTCAATGGCAGCACCGATCGCACCGCTGAAATAGCGCGCGGGTTTGCTGGGGTTGAAGTGCATGACTACCAACTCGGCGGCAAATCGCGCAGCTGGAACAGCTTTGTACTGGATGAGGCGTCCCCGGCGGGCGCGCTTATCTTTGTCGATGGCGATGCACAGATAACCCCCGGATCAGTCCCCGCGCTTCTCGCAACGCTAAGCGATCACCCTGAAGCCAACGCCGCCGCCGGTCTGCCACGCAATGGACGCGGGGCAGAGCGATATCGCGCGGCTATGATCCGCGACCACGGCCTGTTCGGAGATCTGTACGCCTTGCGCGGAAGTTTCGTCGAACGGATGCGCGAGACGGGCATTCGCCTGCCCGAAGACCTGATCGGCGATGACAGCCTGATCGGCGCGCTGGCCAAAACCGACCTTGCAAATGAAGACGACTGGCGCGACGAGCGGGTGATGCCGTGCGAGCGCGCGGGCTTTGTGTGCGAACCGACGCGGCTCTCGCTGGGCTCGATCAGGGGGCAGTATGCGCGGATGATCAATTATTCGGTCCGCCACCATCAGAACCGCATCATCACCGATATCATGCGCGGGCCGGGGCCGGGCGCCTTGCCGCGCACGCTGGCGAGCCGGTATCGCGAATGGCTCCCACGGTTTGCCCCGCGCCGGCATCCGGTGTGGTGGTGGATCGACCGTCAGGCGCTCAGGCGGATGGCGGCGCGGGCTGAGTAATCGAGATGCCCCCCGGCATGGGGCGCGCTGGGCGCATCATTCGCCACGCATCCTTTACCGTTTGCGGCCAGACGAACCAGAACGTCGCCCCATAGACGCACGCACCGACAAGCCCGTTCCATGCCAGATCGAGCAGCGGCACACCGATGCTCGCAAAACACTGCGCCGCCAGCACCGCGATCGCCATGCCTGCACAGGCCAGCGCCGTCGGGGCAAGCTCGCGCGCGAGCGACAGCGGGCCGAGCCCGATGCGCGGCAGCGTCACCCCCAGCGTTATGGCGCACAGCACCGGCGCTGCAATCCACCACGCATGCACCAGCCCCATTGCGGCGTTATCGGCGACCGCACCAATCACGCCCGCCCCCCAAAGAAACGCGATAGGCATGATCACCGCGCCGCAAATGCTGGTGAACAGATAGACGCGCGGTCGGCCCATCGCATTGGTGACAGGCGCGCAGATCAGATGCAGCGCAAACACCGGCATCACCAGTGCCAGACCGCCGACAATCGGAATTATCCCGGCCCACTTCTCGCCAAACACGGTAAGCACCGCCGCCTCGCTTGTCAGGGCGATGCCGATATAGATCGGCGCTGTCACGATCATCACCATGCGCGCTGTCTTCAGGAAATAGGGCGCAAGCGATCGGCCATCGCGGTGCAGCTCGGAATAGGCGGCCAGCGCGACCTCGTTGATCGGCGGGATAAAGCGCCCGGTCACGATCAGCGTAAAGAACAGCGCCTGACTGTATAAGCCAAGGTCATAGGTCGGCAGCAGGCGCCCGGCTATCACAATGTCGCTCTGGCTCTGGATGATCCAGAACAGCTGGCACAGCGTCAACGTGCCGCCAAAAGTGACCAGATCCCACGCCCCGCGCGGATCGAACACCGGCTTTACCAGCAGGCGCGCGGCGATCGACAGGCCGATGGCGCGGGTCGCGAACATGGCGACCGGCGCATAGACCAGCGCCCATACGCCAAACCCCGCCCATGCCAGCACCAGCGCAAGCCCAGCGCCCACAATCGCTGTCACCAGATTGATCTGGCCCTGCTTGCGAAACTCAAGACGGCGCGCGAGCAATTCGGAAGGGAGCGCGGAGAACGGCACGGTAAGGAAGATCAGCGCCTGCACCCGCAGCATGTCTGCCACCATCGGTTCTCGGAAATAGGCCGCGGCATAGGGGGCAAAGGCAAACTGCATGATGGCTAGCGTGACGTTGGACACCAGCAGCAGTCCGAATATCTGGCCGATGCGGCGATCGTCGACACGATCGGTCTGGACCAGCGAGGTCGCAAAGCTCTGCCCGTTGAGGAACGCGAGAGCCGTGATGACGACCTGACTCATGGCGAACAGGCCATAATCGGTCGGGTCGAGCAGGCGGACCACAAGGAAGGTGGAAACCCAGGTGATCAGCTGCGCACCGAATTGCGTGCCCCATCGCCAGGCGACGGCGCTGCGCACTCTGCTGTTAAAACCCGAATCATCACGCGCAGGCAAGACTGGCCCATCGCGTGCGGGAGGATCGTCGCGTGCGGGAGAATCGCCGCCAGAATCGCCTGCTGGATCGGGCCGGGAAGACAGGGACGGGGGCTGAACATTCATGCGAGAAGGGTCTGTAGGGCCAAAACATGAAGAATCTGGTGTGAAGGAGGATGCTGAATCGGCCGTTCGATCGCGGCGAGTCGCCTGCAGATCGGGATTTCGGCGGGGCATGGGCGTTGAAATCTCTGGCACAGCGCCAATCTTGGGATCAGGCCAAACGCGCAAAACCGCAGAAATCTGCGATTTGTTCGCGAGAGTGAAATAAAATTGCAAAAAGGCGTTGACCGAATCCCGAAGCCCGCATAGATGGGCTCCACCGACGCGGCGCTGACGGTTTCAACCGGCTCCGCAAGCGTTGGTCGCCAACATAAACGGATAGCCGGTCCCCCGGTGTAAATCGGGGAACCAATCGCTGTCCGCTATTACTGTCTGGCGGCTCTTTGACATTGTTGGTTTATGATGAAGGGACATGTGGGCGACGGCGCCCGGTCCGGAGGCGTTAAGGCTCTGGATACCGGTTAATACAAGCCGATTGCCACATCCTTGCCGAGCACCACGCTTGGCTTGGGTGATGCATGTTCATTCGTATCCATTACGTTTGATGTGCAGGTATCGGCTCCTTGATATTCTGGCTTGTTGAGATGGCAGGGCTTGCCCTGTGCTTGATAGGTTAGTCTCACAAACTTGAGAGTTTGATCCTGGCTCAGAACGAACGCTGGCGGCATGCCTAACACATGCAAGTCGAACGAACCCTTCGGGGTTAGTGGCGCACGGGTGCGTAACGCGTGGGAACCTGCCTTGAGGTTCGGAATAACAGTTAGAAATGACTGCTAATACCGGATAATGTCTTCGGAC
>JBBRVR010000059.1:0-18803 GCA_038246695.1 Sphingomonadales bacterium | reverse complement strand
CGCTTTCCTACACCCCGGAACCTGCGGAAAAGGCTCTGATAGACGCGCTCGACGCGGCCGAGCCGAAAGCCACTGCTGCCATCGCGGCGGAGGATTTCGAGGGGGCCATGTCGGCACTTTCCGGCCTGCGGTCTGCGGTCGATCGGTTCTTTGAAGATGTGGTGGTAAATGATGAAGACGCTGCCAAGCGTGCTGCGCGCCTTGCGCTGCTCGCCCGGTTGCGCGATGCGGTTCATGCGGTTGCCGATTTCAGCCGGATCGAGGGATAGGGCGTTAAAAAACCCGGAGAAGTGTCAACTTCGCCAAAAGGCGCTGTAACCTGCAGAATGCCTGATTTTTTCGCCCAGAAATGCGGGTGACACCGTGTCAGATGTGTCAACTTTGGTAGGAAATTATATGTCGCTGCAAACGGTCTATCCCTTCGGCGGAGACGCTGAGCACAAGGATGCGAGGCAGAAGGACAAGACTGTCGCCGGCGGCAAGGGCGCGAACCTTGCGGAAATGGCCAGCATCAGTCTGCCGGTCCCCCCGGGTTTCACGATCACGACCGAGGAATGCGTGCGCTACCTGCAGGATGGCGAGGCGTTTCGCGGCGATCTGCGCTCCGAGGTGACCACCGCGCTGGCGCATATCGAGCGCGCCGTGGGCAAGACATTCGGCAATCCCGCCGATCCGTTGTTGGTATCGGTGCGGTCGGGCGCGCGGGTTTCCATGCCGGGCATGATGGACACCGTGCTGAACCTTGGCCTCAATGATGAGACGGTCGAAGGGCTCGCAAATACCAGCGGCGATGAACGCTTCGCCTGGGACAGCTATCGCCGGTTCATCCAGATGTATTCCGACGTGGTGCTGGGTCTGGACCACGGCTTGTTCGAAGAAGCGCTGGAAATCGTCAAGGAAGACAACGGTTTCTACGCCGACACCGATCTTTCCGCCGATGACTGGCGCGCGCTGGTCGCCGAGTTCAAGGGGCTGGTCGAGGCCGAGCAGGGCAAGCCGTTTCCGCAGGATGTGACCGAGCAATTGTGGGGCGCGATCGCGGCTGTTTTCGACAGCTGGGACAGCGACCGGGCGAAGGTCTATCGCCGGCTCAACGATATCCCCGCCGACTGGGGCACCGCGGTCAACGTGCAGGCGATGGTGTTTGGCAACATGGGCGATACCAGCGCCACCGGCGTCGCCTTCACCCGCGATCCGGCGACCGGGCGGCGCGCCTATTACGGCGAATATCTGATCAACGCGCAGGGCGAGGACGTGGTGGCCGGCATCCGCACGCCGCAATATCTGACCAAGGCCGCGCGCGAGGAAGCGGGCGCAAACCCGCTGTCGATGGAAGAGGCGCTGCCGCAGGCCTATGGCGAGCTGGCGCGCGTTTTTGACCTGCTGGAGGCGCATTACCGCGATATGCAGGATATCGAGTTCACCGTGGAGCGCGGCAAGCTGTGGATGCTGCAAACCCGATCCGGCAAGCGGACGGCCAAGGCGGCGCTGAAAATGGCGGTCGACATGGTTGAAGAAGGCCTGATCGACAAGCGTGAGGCGGTGCGCCGGATCGATCCGATGGCGCTCGATCAGCTGCTTCACCCGACTCTTGACCCCAAAGCGGAGCGCAATGTGCTGACCGCCGGTCTGCCTGCTTCTCCGGGTGCGGCAGCGGGCAAGATCGTACTGGACGCGGATACGGCCGAACAATGGTCCAGCCGGGGTGAAAAAGTCATTCTGGTGCGGGTCGAAACCAGCCCAGAAGACATCCACGGAATGCACGCGGCACAAGGCATCCTGACCGCGCGCGGCGGGATGACGAGCCACGCGGCGGTTGTCGCACGCGGCATGGGCCGCCCCTGTGTTTCGGGCGCAAGCGGTGTATCGATCGACCGCAACACACGCACGCTGCGCATCGGCGCGAAAGAGTTGAAGGAGGGCGATGAAATCACGCTCGACGGGGCGAACGGGCAGGTGATGCTGGGCATCGTTTCCACCGTCGAACCCGAGATGGCCGGAGATTTTGGCACGCTGATGGTATGGGCTGACGAAAATCGCCGAATGCGCGTGCGCACCAATGCCGAAACTCCGGCGGACTGCCGGATGGCGCGGCAATTTGGCGCGGAAGGCATCGGCCTGTGCCGGACCGAGCACATGTTCTTCGAGGCGAGCCGCATCAGCGCGGTGCGTCAGATGATCCTCGCCGACGATGAAGCCGGGCGTCGTCGCGCGCTGGACATGCTGCTGCCCGAACAGCGCTCTGACTTTACCGAGATTTTCGAGGTTATGGCGGGGCTTCCCTGCACGATCCGCCTGCTTGACCCGCCGCTGCACGAATTCCTGCCGCATGGCGATGCCGAATTCGCAGATCTTTCCGATGCAACCGGGCTGGGGATCGACCACCTGAAACGGCGCGCGGAGGAACTGCACGAATTCAATCCGATGCTGGGCCATCGCGGTTGCCGCTTGGGGATCACCTTCCCCGAAATCTATGAAATGCAGGCCCGCGCGATCTTCGAGGCGGTGTGCACCGTGCAGAAGCAAAGCGGCGAAGCGCCACAGCCCGAAATCATGATCCCGCTGGTCGCCACGCGCAAGGAACTGGCGATCCTGAGGGCCTTGGTAGACCGGGTGGCTGAAGAGGTTTTTGCAGAACAAGGCACGCGGGTCGAATATCTTGTGGGCACGATGATCGAACTGCCGCGCGCGGCATTAATGGCGGGCGAGATCGCGCATGAGGGCGCGTTCTTCAGCTTTGGCACCAACGATCTTACGCAGACCACGCTGGGGGTTTCGCGCGATGATTCGGCGCGGTTCCTGGCACCTTATGTGGAAAAAGGGATTTTTCCGCGCGATCCCTTCATCAGCCTCGATGTGGATGGCGTTGGCCAGCTGGTCGAAATGGCGGCGGAGCGGGGCCGGGCAACGCGCCCAGATATAAAGCTGGGGATCTGCGGCGAACACGGCGGCGACCCGGCAAGTATCGCTTTTTGCGAGAAGGTCGGGCTCGATTACGTCAGCGCGTCACCTTATCGCGTGCCGATTGCGCGGTTGGCGGCGGCCCAGGCTGCTTTGAAAGACTAGGTTCCCGCAAGTGAGCGTCGCCCGGTCAGGGTCACAATCTGGAAGATTTCGGTGACCTTACCGTCCGCCTCGCAATGCTCGAGGAAAGTGGCGCGGGCGCGGGCAATGGCGACGCGGTTCAATGGCGGCGCACGATCCGCCAGCGCGCTGCCAAGTCCTTGTTCGCGCAGATCCTGAACGAGCCTGTCCATTGAGGAATACCGCACGTTCAGAGTGTGGGTATCGACCACCGGGTCTTTCCACCCGGCGCGTTGCAGAAGTCCCGGCGCGGCGCGCGGATCGACCAGCGGATGCATACGGGCCGCGGGGCGATCAGGCTCTGCCGCCAGCATTGCGGCGCGCAGGCGCGGCAGGCTTGCCCCGCCGATAAAGCTGGCGATTGCAAGACCGCCAGGGGCCAGCGCGTTGCGAATATGAATCAGGGCTCCGGGCAAATCATTTATTGCATCGAGCACGCCAAGCACTGCGATGAAGTCAGCGTCAGTGGCGGGGTAGGGCGCTTCGAGGTCGATGTTCGCGGAGGCTACGCCCAGACGTTGTTGCAGTTGCGGTGCGATGTTTCCGATGAGCAGGGGACGCTCAGGCTGGTGGCGGACGAAAGCGAGCCGCTCCAAAACGTCGTCCGCCATTTCGTCTAGCACGAATCGCGCGGCATCCGGGCGGCGCGAGGCGGCCTTGGCGCGCTGCATCCTTAAAGCGCGGCGGGCAGGGGCAAAGATGCGAGGGACCGGGGGCATATTCATGGCCCGCCCCCCTGCCGCGCTTGCCTACGCAGCGCAAGCCGTGCGAGACAGTCCGCCATGGGCTGGGGCGCAGAAATCAAGGCTGGTTTGGGCCCGATCGTGGACCTCGTCTATCCACCGCGCTGCCTGATCTGCGGCGCTGCGGTGGCGGCGCAGGGCGGGCTTTGCATCACTTGCTGGAGCGAGATTGAGGCCCCGGGGGAGCCCGCCTGCAAAACCTGCGCACGGCCATTGGGAGAAACGAAATCCGCTGGTGCACAGTGTTGGCTCTGCCGCCAGACCCCGCCGCGCCAGTCAGGTATCATCGCAGCGAGCATCTATAACGATGCCTCGCGGCAACTGATTCTGCGGTTCAAGCACGGTCGCAAGATTACCCTTGCAGGCCTGCTCGGGCGGCTCATGGCGATGCGACTGGACGATGGCAACGCGATGGCGCAGCCACTGTTGATCCCGGTGCCGTTGCATCGATTGCGATTGTGGGAGCGTGGCTTCAATCAGGCTGCCTTGCTGGCGAGAGAGCTGGCGAGGCGCGGAAAAGGTGAGTTGGTCGTTGATGGACTGATCCGCAGAAAACGCACGCCCAGCCTCGGCGGACTTGGCCGGGATGCGAGGCGCGAGGCATTGTCAGGAGCGATCAGGGTTCGAGCATCGCGCCGGGCGATGATCGCAGAGCGCGACATTGTGCTTGTCGATGATGTGCTGACCAGCGGCGCGACCAGCAATGCCTGCGTCGATGCGCTGCTGGATTCGGGGGCGAAGTCGGTCCGAATCGTTTGTTTTGCAAGGGTTGTGGATGGCTGATTTAGTTGCAAAATCGCCATCAGAAAACACGAACGCCCGAGGTCGGAAGACCCCGGGCGCCGCGTGACGAAATGGTATCGATCCGCTCTGAAGAGCTGAGATGGCGACCCCCTAACTTCGCCATCAGGATCGTGTCCCTCATCGTTCTACCGGCCGCTCCAACACCCCGCTGTTGGCTGCTGACCAATAACCCCCTGAACCCGGCACAAACTACACCTTGATCTGGTTGACGAACTCGCGAAGAGCCCGTGCAGTGCGTTGTTCCATTGTAACTACCGATCGGGAAGGCGAAACTTCGACATGAGGACAATTTCGTATGGCGCTGTTGTGATCTTGCAACATCATATCGCGCCCCAGTCTCGCTTCGCCGTTCACTTTACCGTGTGGATCGGCAACAGCTTCAATTCGGCCCACATTCTTTATCTGGAGTTACCGGGATGAACCCGCCCCTCAGCACCCATGATCGCGAAACCGGCACGACGTTTGCGCCAAGATTTGATGCCAACGGCTTGCTCAGCGCAGTCGTGGTCGATGCGCACAGCAAGGATGTGCTGGTGGTCGCATTCATGAATGCCGAGGCGCTGGCGGCGACTCGAACCACCGGGAGTGTCCATTTCTGGTCCCGATCGCGAGGCACGCTGTGGATGAAGGGCAAGACGAGCGGTAACGTGCTGAGCGTTGAGCACATCTTCGTCGACTGCGATCAGGATGCGCTTGTGATCCACGCACGCCCTGCCGGACCGACCTGCCACACTGGCGCGGTAACCTGTTTTTACCGGGAACTTGACCTTGCCGCAGAAGATGAGGCGGCATTGTCACCGCGCACGCGGTAGCGCCTCTCGTTTAGGTCAAGACTTGACGCTCACGTAAAGGGAAGGTAGGTAGCTGTTCATGGCTACAGCACCCGCTCAGAGCGAATCCGGCACCCGCACTCCTCCGCCCCATGAGAAGCGCCGCAATGGCGCGCATCTCGACACGCCTGATGCGCAATCGCGAGAACAATTCACAATTTCCGATTTGACGTCCGAGTTCCGCTGCACGGCCCGCGCGCTCCGCTTTTATGAGGACGAAGGACTCATCAGCCCGGCGCGCGTCGGTCTGACTAGGGTGTATTCAAAACGTGATCGCGCCCGGCTTGCTTGGATCATGCGAGCCAAAAATGTCGGCTTCAGCCTGACCGAAATTCGCGAGATGATCGACCTCTACGATCTCGACGATGGCCGCGTCGAACAGCGCCGCGTTACCGTTGAAAAATGCAGGGCGCACATCGCCAAACTCAGGGCGCAACGCAATGACATCGATTCCTCGATCAAGGAATTGACCGATTTCGTCACAGATATTCAAAACCTCGATCTTGGCTGAGCCGGGTTACAGCGCCGCCAATTTGAACCAGTAAAACCGCACACACAATTGCTTACAAAGGGATCAAGTGATGCCAACCTATACCGCTCCCACCCGCGACACGCGCTTCATCGTCAATGAAATGCTGGACCTCGCCAGCTACGGCAATCTGCCGGGCTTCGAGAACGCAACGCAGGACATGATCGATACTGTCATCAACGAGGCAGGCAAATTCTGTTCTGAGGTGCTCGCGCCAATCAACCAGATCGGTGATGAGCAGGGCTGCACCCGCCACGAAGACGGCTCTGTCACCACTCCGGACGGCTTCAAGGAAGCCTATCAAGCCTATGTCGATAGCGGTTGGGGCACAATTGCCAAGCCGGAGGAGTTCGGTGGTCAGGGCATGCCGCATGTGCTCGGCTTTGCCATCGAGGAATTTACGGGAACCGCCAATCAGGCATTTTCCATGTACCCCGGCCTTACCAACGGCGCGACCGCCGCGATCGAGGCCGCCGGATCGCAGGAGCAGAAGGAAATGTATCTGCCCAAGATGATCTCGGGCGAGTGGTCGGGCACCATGAACCTGACCGAATCGCATTGCGGCACCGATCTGGGCATGATCCGGACTAAGGCCGAACCGCAAGCCGATGGCTCGTACGCGATCACCGGAACCAAGATTTTCATCTCCGCTGGAGAGCATGATCTCACCAGCAATATCATCCACCTCGTGCTGGCAAAGACGCCGGGCGCACCGGACAGCTCGAAGGGTATTTCGCTGTTCATCGTTCCCAAGTTCATCCTTGATGACAGCGGCGAGCCGGGTGAGCGCAACGCGGTTTCGTGCGGCTCCATCGAAAAGAAAATGGGTATCCACGGCAATGCGACCTGCGTGCTCAACTATGACGGCGCCAAAGGCTGGATGGTAGGCGAGGAGAACAAGGGTCTGGCCGCGATGTTTGTGATGATGAACGCAGCGCGTCTGGGGGTTGGCCTTCAGGGTCTGGCTCAGGCCGAAGTCTCCTATCAGAACGCCGTCACCTATGCGCTCGATCGCCGTCAGGGCCGCGCGCTGACCGGACCTGCGGACATGGATGCAAAGGCCGATCCGATCTTCGTCCACCCCGATGTGCGCCGGATGCTGATGGACGCCAAGGTCTTCAACGAATCCATGCGGGCGATGTGCCTGTGGGGCGCGTTGCAGGTTGATCTGACGCACAAGGCGCAAACCCCTGAGGAGCGCGAGTTGGCAGATGATCTGATCGGTCTGATGACCCCGGTGATCAAGGGGTATGGCACCGACAAGGGCTATGACATCGCGAACAACATGCAGCAGGTTTACGGCGGGCACGGATACGTGCGCGAATGGGGTATGGAACAGTTCGTGCGCGATAGCCGCATCGCCATGATCTACGAAGGTACCAACGGCGTGCAGGCGATGGATCTGTGCGGCCGCAAGCTTGCATCCAAGGGCGGTCGGGCCGTGCAGGCGTTCTTTGCCATGATCGACGAGGAAATCGCCGCTGCCAAACAGGATGAAACATTGGCCGACATCGCCGTAAAGCTGGAGAAGGCTCTGGGCGAACAGAAGGCTGCAACCATGTGGTTCATGCAGAATGCGATGGCCAATCCCAATCACCTGGGCGCTGGCGCGCATCACTACATGCACATCATGGGCATCGTGACGCTGGGCTTCTTCTGGCTCAAAATGGCGAGGGTCGCGCGCGAAAAGCTTAAAGGTGCGCCGGTGGACGCCGCGTTCTACGAAGCGAAGCTGACCTCGGCGGCCTATTACGCCGAACGTTTCCTGCCCGATGCCGGCGCGCTGCGTCGCAAGCTTGAAGCGGGCGGCGACAACATGATGAAGCTGCCGGAAGAGGCTTTCGCGACCGCAGCCTGATCGAACACGAGATCGTCACGCAGAAAGGCCTGGCAGTTAACGCTGTCGGGCCTTTTTCGTGGTCAGGTCGCTTGTGTTGACCCTTAGCCTTGGCCTAGATCAATCGGGAGAGAAATTGGGACGGGGGAGAGACGGAAATGCACATTCGGGCTGGTGGCCTTAATCTTGGCCTTGTTCTGGCGTTTGCATCAATGGCCACTGCGGGGGAAGCGCGAGCGCGCTACGATGCGACGATTACGCGCACGGCCCACAACATCCCGCACATCGCATCGGACACTTGGCAGGGCGTGGCGTACGGAGTTGCCTATGCCTATGCGCAGGACAACATTTGCCTGCTGGCCGAGGAATTCGCAACAGTCGCCGGGGAACGCTCTTTGCATTTCGGGCCTGATGGAAAGACCCTGCTGGGGCGCGGTGAGTCGGACAATCTGACCTCCGACCTGTTCCATCGCAGCCAGATCGATCTGCCCCGGTTACGCACCGGACTTGTCGGGCAGGCGCCTGAGGCTCAGATGCTGCTGGAAGGGTATGTCGCGGGCTATAACCGGTTTCTGCGTGACATCGGATCCGATGGCCTGCCAACCTCGTGCCGGGGCAAGGCGTGGGTGCGCCCGATAACTACGGACGATATGCTGCGCCTCAATGAAAAGCAGATGCTGCTTGCCAGCTCGCTCGCCCTCGCGGCGGGGATTGCCACAGCTGCACCTCCGGGATCGGATATCGCGGCGACGGACATAACCTTTCCGGCCGATGACGAGCCAAGACTGGGCAGCAATGGCTGGGCGTTTGGCGGGGATGCGACGACTGACGGGCGCGGGCTGGTTATCGGCAATCCGCACTTCCCGTGGGAAGGCCCGGCGCGGTTCTGGCAGCTGCATGTGACAGGGCCGGACGGTTACGATGTGATGGGCGTTGGCCTTGCGGGGACGCCGATCCCCACACTGGGCTTTAACCGCGATGTCGCGTGGACGCACACGGTAACGGCAGCGCGACATTTTGCGGTCTATTCGCTGACGCTTTCACCCGATGATCCCACCACCTACATCCTCGATGGAAAGCCGGTGAAGATGCAGGCGCGCGAGATCAGCGTGCCGATGCCCGATGGCGCGCCGCCGGTGGTGCGCACCCTGTATTCGACCGATTTCGGCCCTGTCGTGACCGTGCCGGGCAGCGGCGTGCAGTGGAGCAAGCAACTTGCCTTCGCGCTGAGCGACGCCAACGCCGGCAACCAGCGCGCGCTGGACGCATGGCTGCGCATTGGCAAGGCGCGCAATGTTGCCGATATCGCGAGCGCGGTGAGCGAGACGCTGGGCATTCCGTGGGTAAACACCATCGCCGCAGACCGTGAAGGCAACGCGCTCCACGCAGACATTACCGCGGTGCCAGGCGTCACGACGGAGCTTGTCGAACAGTGTTCGACGCCGTTTTCCTCGCTGGTGGCAACGCAGGTCACCCTGCTGGACGGGTCGCGTTCGGAATGCGATTGGCGCGCCGGGGCCAATGCACCGATCAACGATCTGCTGCCCGCAGAGGATCAGGCGCTGCGCGTTCGGCGAGATTATGTGACGAACAGCAATGACAGCTATTGGATCAGCAACCCGCGCGACGAATATCGGCAACTCTCGCCGATCCTTGGGCCGCACTCAAACGCGCTTTCACTGCGCACCCGATCAAACTTTCAGGAAACCGAGGGCGCGCTTGCCGCAGGTCGAATGGATCATGCACGCGCAAAGGCGCTGGTTTTCGGGAACAAGAGCCTCGCAGCTGACATGGTTGTCGACCCGCTGATGACGCTGTGCGCCGACCATCCTGAGGTGGCAAAGCCGTGCGAAGTGCTCGGGCGTTGGGACAGGCGCTTCGATGTCAACAGCAAGGGCGCGTATCTGTTCGTCGGGCTCTGGCGCAAGGTGATGAACCGCCCCGATCTATGGCAGGTGCCCTTCGATCCGCAGGCACCGCTCACCACCCCGCGTGAACTTGCGACTTCCGGTGCCGCTGGAGAGGCGCTGATCGCGGCACTTTCGGCTGCGGCGGCAGAGCTTGAGCAGGCGGGAATCGCGCTCGGTGCGCCCGCCGGCGATGTGCTGACAGTCCGGCTGCCCGATGAACGCATCGCGATCCACGGCGGGCCGGGCTATGCGGGGGTGCTCAACATGCAGGAGGGCCGCGAGGTCGAGGGCGGTTTGGTGCCGCGCCACGGGTCAAGCTATATCCAGATCGTGGGGTTCGATGATGATGGCCCCGTGGTCGATGCAGTCCTCAGTTATTCGCAATCGAGCGATCCTGCATCGCCGTATTTTGCCGATCAGACGCGCCTCTATTCGGCAAAGCGTTGGCACCGCCTGCCATTCAGCGCAGAGGAAATCGATGCTGAGACCATCGGTGAGCCGCTGCGCATATCGGAGTAATGAAGCAAGCCCGGCCTACTCCACCGGCAGGAAATCAGGCACCGACAGATACCGCTCTCCGGTATCGTAGTTGAACCCCATTACCCACGTACCGGCTGCAAGCTCCGGCAGCTTTTTGGCAATCGCAGCCAGCGTTGCGCCCGATGAAATGCCGACCAGCATCCCTTCTTCGCGCGCGGCGCGTCGGGCCATCTCGCGTGCCTCGTCCGCGCCCACGGTGATTGCCCCGTCGATCGCATCGGTGTGGAGATTGCCCGGAATGAAGCCAGCGCCAATGCCCTGGATCGGGTGCGGGCCGGGCTGCCCGCCGTTGATGACGGGGGAGGCTTCCGGCTCCACAGCATAGGCTTTCATGGTCGGCCAGTGCCGCTTCAGCTCCTCGGCACAGCCCGTCAGGTGGCCGCCCGTGCCAACGCCGGTGATCATCACATCGATGGGTTCTTCGGCAAAGTCCTGCAGAATTTCGAGTGCGGTGGTGCGCACATGCACGGCGACATTGGCGGGATTTTCAAACTGCGAGGGCATCCACGCGCCCGGCGTCTGATCGACCAGTTCGCTCGCGCGTTCGATCGCGCCTTTCATGCCCTTCTCCTTGGGCGTGAGGTCGAATGTGGCGCCATACGCCAGCATCAGTCGGCGGCGTTCGATCGACATCGATTCGGGCATCACCAGCACCAGCTTGTAACCCTTGACCGCGGCGACCATCGCGAGGCCAATCCCCGTGTTGCCGCTGGTGGGCTCGATAATCGTGCCACCCGGATGCAGCGCGCCCGAGCTTTCCGCGTCTTCAATCATGGCGAGCGCAATGCGATCCTTGATCGAACCGCCTGGGTTTGCGCGTTCCGATTTCACCCAGACCTCGTGATCGGGAAACATCCGGGAAAGCCGGACATGCGGGGTGTTGCCGATTGTTTCGATGATGCTTGCGGCCTTCATGTCACTCTCCTTGTGAGGCTTTTGTGTGCTCGGCTTCTAACACGTCTTGTGGCGGATCGAAGGTTTTCGTTTCGCGCAGAACCGGGAAAATGCGGCTCCAGAGCGCGACGGTCAGCAACGCGCCGACGCCGCCCGTCACCAGCGCGGCGACCGGACCGATGAAAAATGCCAGCATGCCCGAAAACGCATCACCGCCCTCGTTCGAGGCGCTGATTGTCAGCATACTGACAGAGGACACCCGCCCGCGCTTTTCATCGGGCGTGTGCAACTGAATCAGCGATTGGCGTACATAGACGCTGAACATATCGGCGGACCCGATCACGAACAGCATGAACAGGCTGAGCGGCATCGACCGCGAAAATGCGAACACTATCGTCGCGATCCCGAACACCAGCACCGCGCCCATCATCTTTGGCCCGACGTTATTTTGCAGCGGACGCCACGAAAACCACGCCGCTGTCACCAGCGCGCCGACCCCTGATGCCATCGCCAATTGCGAAAGGCCCGTCTCCCCTGATTGCAGGATGTCGCGCGCAAACACCGGCAGCAGCGCGTTCGCCCCGGCCAGGAACACCGCGAACAGATCGAGCGTGATCGCGCCCAGTACCATCTTGTTGCGCACCACATAATGCACCCCATCGACTATCTGGCCGATGGGACGCTGATCCTTGCGCAAAGCAGGCTGGGGCACCCTGCCGATAGTGCTGATCGCCACAATGGAAACGGCAAATAACCCGGCGGCCACTCCATACGGCAGCGCAGGCTCTATCGAATACAGGTAACCGCCTACCCCTGCGCCAAGGATGGAGCCTGCCTGCCAGGCTATCGTCGAGATCGCGATAGCAGTGGGCAACAGCCTTTTAGGCACAAGGTTAGGGGCGAGCGCGGAAAAAGCAGGCCCGGCAAACCCGCGCGCAATACCCAGCACCACGGCGACTGCGAAGAGCACTTCAAACGTGATCGCATCGCGCGATGTAAACCAGGCGAGGCTGGCCGCGCAGGCGAATTGCAGAAACACCGTAATGCGTGCGATAATTCGGCGGTCGAACCGATCGGCGGCAAGCCCGGTGAACGGGGTCAACACAAACAGCGGCACAAACTGCAGAAAGCCGATCAGCGCCAGCTGTCCGGATGCCTCGGCAATGGACATCCCGCCATCGCGCGCAAGGTTGTAAACCTGCCAACCGATGATCAGGATCATCGCATATTGCGCTAGCGTCATGGCAAGACGGCTGACCCAATAGGCGCGAAAATTGTGTATCTGGATCGGGTGCGTCGGCTCGGGGGCCAGCGCGGACGGTTGCGGCGAAGTATTAGTCACCGCTGCGCCATGGCAGCGCTCGATTGTGCTGCCAAGTCGCTCGGTATCCTAAAGATCGTTCAGCGGTTGCGGCGAAGGCGCGGATTGGGCTGCAAAGTGTCGATAACGGCGACGAAATCATCGAGGCGGATGATCCGTTCAAACTGGAAACCAGCGCGCAATTCGCGGGTCCAGATCACATAGGCTTCGATCCGGCCGACCACAGGCAACCGGATTATTACCCGGTCTCCGCGCGCAAGATCTTCGCCATCGTCCACCATGAAACCGTGGGCCGAAAGGTTGCTGATATGCAATTTAAGATCACCACGCGTGAAATGTTCGACAATCACCGGAAAATCGACCGGATGACGCGCCGCACGGCGCAAGTCAGTAACACTCAGATTTGCTCCAACCGACACGTGGCTACACCCTCCATAATCAAAACCCGATTTTGCCTAATGCGGCATAAAGGCTGACATTTGGTAAAGTGCGAAGGTGAATATGTGGAAAGCATTTGCGGCGGTGCCGGTTTTTTACACGCTGTACGGAGCGTTTTACCGGGTGATGATCGCGTGGCGCTTTTTGCCGAGGCTCAGTTTCAGAGATGCTCCTTCGGGCGCTTCGATCAGGAAACCGGAGTCGGTGATGGTCTCTCCATCGAGTTTCACGGCCCCTTCAGCGAGCTTGCGCTTCGCTTCTTTGTTCGACGCAGTAAATCCGAGTTCGGTGAGAGCAGCACCCACGCGCATTCCACCAGAACCCACCGCCAAAGTTGGCAGATCTTCACCCGCGCCGCCGCCTGAAAACGTATCGCGCGCAGTTGCCTCGGCAGAAATTGCCGCATCGCCGCCGCGCACCAGACGGGTGACTTCATTGGCGAGTATCACCTTGGCATCGTTGATGTCCGCACCCTCCAGCGCCTCCAGTCGGGCGATCTCTTCCAGCGGCAAATCGGTGAACAATCGCAGGAACCGGCCAACGTCGCGATCGTCGGTGTTGCGCCAGTATTGCCAGAAATCATAGGCGGGCAGGGAGCCTTCGTTCAGCCAGATCGCCCCATCGACCGATTTGCCCATTTTCGCCCCGTCAGCGCGGGTAATCAGCGGCGCGGTTACGCCGTAAACCTCGCGCCCGTCGATCCGCCGGTTCAGCTCAATCCCGTTGACGATATTGCCCCACTGATCGCTGCCGCCCAGTTGCAGGCGGCAATCGTATTCGCGCGCGAGCACCAGAAAGTCATACGCCTGCATGATCATGTAATTGAATTCGAGAAAACTGAGCGGCTGTTCGCGTTCAAGCCGCAATTTCACCGAATCGAATGTCAGCATCCGGTTGATCGTGAAGTGCGGGCCGACGGTGCGCAACATCTCGACATAGCCAAGTTTACTCAGCCAATCATCATTATCGATCAGCACTGCGCTCCTATCGGTATCGTCAAAGCGCAGGATATTTTCAAAACTGCCTTTGATCGAGGCGATGTTGCTGGCAAGCCGCTCATCGGTCAGCATCTGGCGCGTCTCGTCCTTGCCCGATGGATCGCCGACCTTCGCCGTGCCGCCGCCCATGATGACAATGGGGCGGTGCCCCGCCTGTTGCAGCCGACGCAGCAGCATGATCGAGGCAAGGTTGCCGATATGCAGAGATGACGCGGTTGGATCGAAGCCGACATAGCCTGTAACCACATGTCCCTTCGCGCGCGCATCCAGCGCCCCCGCATCGGTGATCTGGTGCAGGTGCCCGCGCTCTGACAGCAGGCGCAGGAGGTCGGAATCAAATGTGTGATCGGTGTCGGTCATGGTTTCGCGCTTAACAGCGAGTTTCCGGCCGGGGAAGGGGATGTCGCCAGACTTGCCCTCACAGCCGGGTTTCGCGATAACTCAGCGCATGGAATCAAATCCGCTCATGCTACATCAAACCTGCGATCTTGGCCCGATCCCGGCAGTCACCGCAGCGATCACCGCCACTGCCACGGGTTGCGAGGCAGAGTTTCGGCTCGATGGCGCGGTCGGCAGGATCGTCCTGCCGCAATCCGGCCCTTCAGTTCGGACGGACAATTTGTGGAAGACCACCTGCTTCGAGATTTTCTGGCAACCGATCGGGGGCACATCTTATCGCGAATTCAATCTGTCGCCGTCGGGCCGGTGGGCCGCCTATGATTTCGATGCTTTCCGCGAAGGGATGCGCAATGCGCCGGTCGATGCGATCTCCCTGGCCTGCTCGCATTGGGATGATGGCGGGAAGGGCGAGCTTGTTCTCAAAGCCAGCATCGCTGCCGAATTGCCTGCCCCCGCGCAGGTCGCCCTGAATGCCATTGTCGAGCACCAGAATGGCGCGATGCAGTTCTGGGCGCTGGCCTTTGCTCCGGGCGCGCCGGAATTTCATTCAGAAGCGTGCCGCCAGATCATCGTCGAGGGTTAGGCGCTGACTTCAGGCCTCGGCCGGACGCTGGCCAAATGGCTTGTTCAACTGGACGATCTTCCAGTTCAGCAACCAGGCAAAGCTGACCCACGAAATATATGGCACGTTCAGCCAACCGGCGATCGGATCGAAGCGCGGCAAGACGATGCACATCGCCAGGACGGAAAGCCACAGAAATACGTTTTCCACCAGCGCGAAGTCGGGCCTCTTTACCTTGAAAAACAGCGGCGACCACGCGAGGTGGAGCAGGAAATTGGCTCCGAACAACGCGCCGATGACAATCCCGTCGGTGGGTGTTTCAGCGGCGACCCACGCCCTGTATAAACTCCATGCGGACAGGCCGAGAATTATCGTCCACGCCGGACCGAATGCCCAGTTGGGCGGGTTCCAGCTAGGTTTCTTCAGATTGCGATACCACGAACCGACGTCCGTCAACGCTCCTCCTGCGCCGCACAGGATGATTGCCCACGCGGCGGCGGCAATTGCAGGGGTCCATTCGATCGAATTCATGCTGCAAAAGCGAACGTCGCTCCCCTTCGTTCCTGTAAGCTGTCGCTGATGCCACTTTTGAAGCCGGTTTGCCATTGCCTTTGACGAAATGCTGATCCAATCCCGCGTTTATGACTGCACATGTGACATTCGGCATCGACCGCCTGCTTGCCGACCCGGCGCTTCTCGAAGAACTGAGGGGCAAGCGTGTTGCGCTGATCGCGCACCCGGCCAGCGTCACCGCTGATCTGACGCACAGCCTTGATGCGCTTATCGCTGCCGGGGTGAATGTCACCAGCGCGTTTGGCCCACAGCACGGGCTGAGGGGTGATAAGCAGGATAATATGGTCGAAACCGCGGATGAAACCGATGCCCAATACAGCATTCCGGTGTTCTCGCTTTATGGCGAGGTTCGCAGGCCTAGCGGGCAGATGATGTCCAGCGCGGATGTGTTCCTGTTCGATCTTCAGGATCTGGGCTGTCGCATCTACACCTTTGTCACGACCTTGCTCTATCTGCTTGAAGAGGCGGCAAAAGCGGGCAAATCCGTTTGGGTGCTGGATCGCCCCAACCCCGCCGGGCGTCCGGTTGAAGGCACACTGCTGGTGCCGGGTCAGGAAAGTTTTGTCGGGGCCGCGCCAATGCCGATGCGCCACGGCTTGACGATGGGCGAGATGGGGCACTGGTTTGTCGAGCATTTCGGGCTTGATATGGATTACCGCGTCGTCGCGATGGAAGGGTGGGAGCCTGATGCCGGGACAGGCGCGGTTGCCAGCGGTTATGGCTGGCCCACCTCGCGGATCTGGATCAATCCCAGCCCGAACGCCGCCAGCGTGAACATGGCGCGCTGTTATGCCGGAACGGTCATGCTGGAGGGGACCACACTGTCGGAAGGCCGGGGGACCACCCGCCCGCTGGAGGTGCTGTTCGGCGCGCCCGATGTCGACGCCAAGGGTGTGGCAAAGCTGATGCGCAAACTCGCGCCCGACTGGTGCGAGGGGGTGCGATTGCGCGAATGCTGGTTTGAGCCAACCTTCCATAAACACGCAGGAAAGCTGTGTAACGCGCTGATGATGCACGCGGAAGGCCCCGATTACGATCATAGCGCCTTCAAGCCGTGGCGATTGCAGGCACTGGCATTCAAGGTGATCCGACTGCTGTATCCCGATTACGATCTGTGGCGCGATTTCCCTTACGAATACGAGCTGGATCGGCTCGCGATAGACGTGATCAACGGCGGACCGTCCCTGCGCGAATGGGTCGATGATGCAAGTGCGCGGCCAGACGATCTCGACGCGCTGGCCTCACATGACGAAGCGGCGTGGGTGCAAGCGGTGCGGGGGTATTTGCTTTACTGATCTGGTGAGCCATCTCGTCGCTTTCGCCGCGTGTCTGTTGCGCCTTCTGTCGAACGATATTCAGGCGAGAGGTTGTTCTTCTTCCTCTCCTGTACCTCATCGCCCCAATCGGTGAAGGCTTTGAAATCTACAGCCCCTGCGAAGATTGCATAGGCTAGGCCGGGAAGCGCGGGGATGGAAAGGACGAGGATTGTGTCTGCTTCCGCGTGAACCGTAAGCGCGTAAATGACTCGCACTGCAAAAACCCAACCCTTGGCTGTTTCAAGGGCAAGCCCACCATTCGCGTAGTAGCTAACGGGCGACGCGGCCATCCGCTCTTGGATTATCTGTCTCCGTGAAGCGAGAAACGCGCGCAGCCTCAACCCCCGTGCTTCCGCGACAACTCCCGCATTGCATCGTCCAGCCCGTCCAGCGTTAGCGGGTACATCCGGTCGTTGACCAACTGTTTCATCATCTTGGTCGATTGCGAATAGCCCCATTGCTTTTCGGGCACCGGGTTCAGCCACACGGTTGCGGGATAGGTGTTGCTCACGCGCTGCATCCACGTGGTGCCCGCTTCTTCGTTCATGTGTTCGACGCTGCCGCCTGCATGGGTGATTTCGTAGGGGCTCATCGCCGCATCGCCCACGAACACGACCTTGTAATCGTGGCCATATTTGTGGAGCACGTCCCACGTCTTGGTGCGTTCCTGCCAACGGCGCTTGTTGTCCTTCCAAACGCCTTCGTACAGGCAGTTGTGGAAGTAGAAGAATTCGAGGTTCTTGAACTCTGTGGTCGCCGCGCTGAACAGCTCTTCCACCATCTTGATGAACGGGTCCATGGAACCACCCACATCGAGGAACAGCAGCAATTTGACCGCATTTCGCCGCTCTGCGCGCATGTGAATGTCGAGCCAGCCCTGTTTGGCTGTACCGGCAATGGTCGCATCCAGATCCAGCTGATCCGGGTTCCCCTCGCGCGCAAAGCGACGCAGGCGCCTGAGCGCCATCTTGATGTTGCGGGTGCCCAGTTCCTTGGTGTTGTCAAGGTTTCTGAACTCGCGCTTTTCCCACACCTTGACCGCGCGCTTGTGCTTTCCCTCGCCGCCGATCCGCACGCCTTCGGGGTTGTAGCCCGAATTGCCGAACGGCGAGGTGCCGCCGGTGCCGATCCATTTGTTGCCGCCCTGATGGCGCTTTTCCTGCTCGGCCAGACGCTCCTTCAGCGTCTCCATGATCTTGTCCCAATCACCGAGTTTCTCGATCTCGGCCATTTCCTCTTCGGAGAGGAATTTCTCGGCGACCGCCTTCAGCCAATCTTCGGGGATCTCGACGGGGTTCTGCCCGTAATCGGACATGACCCCTTTGAAAACCTTGTGAAACACCTGATCGAACCGGTCCAGCAACCCTTCGTCTTTCACGAAGGTCGCGCGGCTGAGATAATAGAATGCTTCGGGTGTCTGCTCGATTACGCCTTTTTCAAGCGCTTCGAGCAGGGTGAGGTGTTCCTTGAAGCTTGCACCGATCCCGGCACTGCGCAGTTCGTCTGTGAAGTTGAAAAACATGGGGCATTGTCTACCCGCGCCGACAGCGCCTTTCCAGTCCTGATTACCGCCAATTAAAGTCTTTGGCACGGGATCGACCTTAAGTCTTCACTAACCATCATGGCGCTACGTGAGATCGCATACACAGGGATCGCACGTATGAAGTCTATCACGATCGACACAGCCAGCGCCTTTGCACTTGACCGGATCCCGGAAAGCTGTGGCGAAGTGACCGTCGGCTGCACCGATGTGGCTGGCGTGGTCGAGGCGGTGATACGATCTTCCGAAGCGCTGCGCGCTGAACACGAGGCGCTGCGGGGGACAGTCGTCGCGTTGGAGGCCGATCAGCGGAAGGTTGCCGAGGCGAGCGATGAGGCGCGGCTGTTGTCAGAACGTGCTATCGAGCGGCTTGGTGAGGGCACCGCATTGATCCAGTCTTCGCTCGGTCAGATCGGCTCGCTGCTCGACCTGGTCGATGCCCTTGGCCAGCATGTCACCAGTTTCTCCGCCGCAATGGAGCAGGT
>JBBRVR010000058.1:0-19028 GCA_038246695.1 Sphingomonadales bacterium | reverse complement strand
TAGAGCGGGCCGGAAATGCGGGACTGGTAGTCGACGCCGCAGCGCGGGGCGCGGTTGCAGGCTTGCGCCGCGTCGCCGAGATAGCCGCAGCGGCAGGGGTTCATCGCCGCGACGAGTTGGAAACGGCTCGGGTAGCGGATATGCGCATTGGCGCGGGCGACCAGTGTCGAGCCGGTCTCGATGGGTTGGCGCAGGGAGTCCAATACCTGCCGCGCGAACTCAGGTAGCTCGTCGAGGAACAGGACGCCTTGATGTGCGAGGCTGACTTCGCCGGGGCGCACTTTCAACCCGCCGCCCGTCAACGCGGCCATGCTGGCCGAATGGTGGGGGCTGCGAAACGGGCGTGCGCGGCTGATCCGGCCCGCGTCCAGCATCCCCGCGACAGATTGCACCATGGAAACCTCTAGCGCTTCTGTCGGGGAAAGTTCGGGCAGGATGCCGGGCAAGCAGGATGCCAGCAGGCTCTTGCCTGAACCCGGCGGGCCGACCATCAGCAAATTGTGCCCGCCCGCCGCTGCGATTTCCAGCGCACGCTTGGCGGTTTCCTGCCCTTTTACCTGTTTCAAATCGGGCGCGGGCGGGGCGTCGACCACGTCGCCGCGCTCCGGCTCTGCCAGCACGCTTGCGCCTTTGAGGTGGGATAGCAACCCGGACAGATCGCGCGGGGCCAGCACCGGCACGCCGCTCGCCCACTTCGCCTCCGATCCCTGCTGTGCGGGGCAGATCAGCCCGCATTCCGCCTCGCTTGCATGGAGTGCGGCAATCAGCACTCCGGGCGAGGGGACGATGCGCCCATCCAGCGAAAGCTCCCCAACCGCGATCCAGTCGCCCAGCTGTTCGGCATCGGTCACGCCCATCGCCGCTAGCAGCGCCAGCGCGATCGGCAGATCGTAATGCGATCCGTCCTTGGGCAGATCGGCGGGCGAAAGATTGACGGTGATCCGCTTCGGAGGAAGCGCAAGGCCCATCGCGGCCAGCGCCGCCTGCACGCGTTCACGGCTTTCGCTGACGGCCTTGTCCGGCAGGCCGACGACGCTGAAGCGCGGCAGCCCGCTGGCGACCTGGCATTGCACTTCGACCTGGCGCGCCTCCAGCCCGAGATAGGCGACCGTCTTCACCAGCGCGACCATGCACGTTTTCCCCGAAGAAACAGCGCCCGATTACGCCTGCGTATCGCTGCGTTTGTGGAGAGTTAAGAGAAGCTTGTCGAGCCATTAAGCAGGGACGCTAAACCCTTTGGCAAGCATAAACCTTTGTAAAATCCTAGGTGGCGCGGGTGCAGGTTGCGCGGCATGAAATGGATCGCCGCCCTTATCGTCTCCATCCAGATGCTGGTCTGGCCGGGTGCCGCGCTGGCGCAGGGTGGGTATGGCAACCGCACGGTCAGCACGGTGAGCTGGGTCGAGGAATGGGATCCGGCTCAGGGTCACTGGGTGCGGGTAGATACCCCGGTCGATGAAGTTGTGGTCGAGGCCGCCCCGGCCCACGTTGAGTCTATGGTGGAGAGAACGCCGCGCGGCAGCGTCACCACGTATACCTATGAAGCGCAATCCTATCAGGCAGCTCGCTACGCTTTTCCCGCTCCCGGCCACGCACATGCAGTGCGCAACACGCCGCACGCAATCGCGCACTATGGCCCGTTCATGGTGCTCGACAGCGGTCGCGCCGCCTTGATGGGATCAACCGACAGCGCGAGCGTCCGGCAGTTCGATGCCATGCTGCGTGATTTCCCCGGCCTGAGCGTGCTCGAAATGATCGAGGCGCCGGGCACCAGCAACGATCTCGCCAATCTCGCAGTGGGCCGCCGTATCCGTGAGGTGGGGCTTGCGACTCACGTTCCGCGCGGCGGATCGGTGCGGTCGGGCGCGGTTGAGCTGTTTCTGGCCGGGGCGCAGCGCAGCATGGAGCATGGCGCGCAGTTCGCGGTGCATTCCTGGCTCGACACTTATGGCCGCCAACCCGGCGACTTTGCGCCCGATGGACCGGAGAACCGCCTCTACCTCGATTATTATGTCGAAATGGGCATGAGCGAGGATCGCGCCCGCGGCTTTTACGCGATGACCAATTCGGTACCGCATGCAGGTGCAAGGTGGCTGGACGCAGAGGAAATGCAGCGCTGGATAGAGGATCACGAGCGCCTGCCGCAACACGGCACGCAGCGAGAGGCATCGCGGACTCCACGGACATTTGATCGCGGCGACTTCGTGATCGCGGTGGCCGAGACCGCGCCCCACGTTCTGCCGGAGATGACGCTGGAGGGATTTGTCAGCCTTGCCTTTGCCCCGAGCACCATGTCCAACCCGACCTTTGCGCCGCAGGCGATGATCGGCTACAGCGATGTCGTGGATGGTCAGGGAGCGGTCACACTCGCATCGGCACCAGCGGATGCAAGCGATGCTTTCCTTGACTCATGATGCGCAATCCCATAGTGGCGCGCGCCTGATCGTGGTATTGCGTGAGCTTGATTCACATGGTGCCGGGTAACTTTCCGATCGCTTGAACAGGGCAAGACCAAACCGCCCCGCTCCGGTGCCGGACCAGATTTTTCGAGGATGATATGAAGCGGACTTTCCAGCCCAGCAATCTCGTGCGCGCCCGTCGCCACGGCTTTTTCGCACGCAAGGCGACCGTCGGTGGTCGCAAGCTGGTGCGTGCCCGCCGCCGTCGTGGTCGCAAGAAACTGACTGCCTGAGCGGTCTGGCAGCCTTTGAAGGTTGCCATTCCGATTTTCGCCGCGTCGCTTTGGGCGCGTGTGTTCGCGCTTGCGGGCTCCCGATGGGAGCCCGTTGTCGTTTTCGTCGTCCGTGGATATCTGCGTCACATCCCGCGCGCGATGCCGGGTGCTTGCGCGGCACGGACAGGCGCTCTGTTTTCCGGCCCCTGGGCGCTAATATGATGGCGATATTGCAGGTTCTGACAAAGCGCGCCGATTTCGTGGCGGCCAACAAGGGGCTGCGCAATGCGCGGCCCGGCTTTGTTTTGCTGACCCGCCCCAATGAAGGCGCGGGCACCCGGTTTGGCATTACCGTAACCAAGAAGATCGGCAACGCTGTCGTGCGCAACCGCATGAAGCGGCGATTTCGCGAATTGCTGCGCGCCGCTCTGCCTGAAGGCGGCCTTCCCGATCATGATCACGTGCTGATCGGACGCGCGGGCGGGGTCGAGCGGGACTTTGCGCAGATGGCATGCGAACTCGATGCAGCGCTGGCCCGCGCGCGCGAAGGCGTTGGCGATCCTGCGCGCGGATATTCCAACCATCGCAATTCCCGGCGCAACAAGCCGCCGCGCAGGCAGATCAAGCCCACAAACCCGCAAGCGACCACATCATGAAGCACATCCTGATCCTGATCGCACGCGCCTGGCAGCTTGGTCCATCGCGGATTTTGCCGCCCTCGTGCCGCTATGCCCCGTCATGCAGCCAGTACGCGATTGAGGCGATCGGCAGGTATGGTGCGCTGAAGGGTGGATGGATGGCATTAAAGCGGCTAATGCGCTGCCACCCGTGGGGCGGACACGGCCATGATCCGGTGCCATAACCCGCGCAACAATGCGCCGGTGGGCAAGCGGACTATCACGGCCTAAATAGCCAGCCACGGCGAATTACACGACTAAGGATCGATCTTGGACAATACGCGCAATCTGTTGCTGGCCTTCGTGCTTTCAGGCCTGCTGATTTTCGGCTGGGATGCAGGGATGGGGTATTTCTATCCGCAGCCCGATACTCCCGCCACCGCGACTCAGGCGCAGGCAGGCGTTGCTCCCGCATCCGGGGCAAGCGCCGGATCGGTCGAAGGCACCAGCATCGTTGCCGCAGATCTTGATGCGGGCGAAGTTGCTGCCGGCCCGGTCGATCTCAGCGCGGCCCTGGCCGATCCGCAGCGGGTTGTGATCGATGCGCCCACGATTGCAGGATCGATCAACCTGGTGGGCGCGCGCATCGACGACATTGTCCTGAAGGATCACCGCCAGACCACCGACAAGGATTCCGGCCCCGTCCGCCTGTTCGCCCCAGAACGCACCGATGACCAGTATTTTGCCGAGTTCGGCTTCAAGGCCGGGGGCAAGACGGTTCCCAGCGGCGAAGTCTGGCAGGCCGATGGCAAACGGCTCACCGTCAACACTCCGGTTACGCTTTCGCGCACCGATGCAAGCGGCCTGACCTTCAAGGTGCGTCTCTCGATCGATGGCGAATACATGATCACAGCGGTGCAATCGGTTGAGAACAACGGCTCCAGCGCGGCGATCGTCGAGCCATTTGCGTTCATCAAGCGAACGAGCAAGAACGCTACGCCGGATCAGTTCGTCGCTCACACTGGCCCTGTCGGTGTGTTCGACGGCACCTTGTGGGATCCGCATTCCTACGCTGAACTTGCCGAGTTGGGGCGTGAAACGCCTCCAGGCTCACCAAGCTGGATGGGCTTTACCGACAACTATTGGCTGGGCGCGCTGATCAAAGGCGAAGGTCAGGCCAGCACGGCCGGGTTCGAATCGCTGGGCGATGATCTGTTTCGCGTCGTGCTGCGATACGAATCGCAAACGGTCCCCGCCGGAGGATCGCTGACCGAGACCACCCGCCTGTTTGCAGGGGCCAAGGATTCGCAGATTCTCGATCAGTATGAAGAAAGCGGCATCACTCTGTTCGGCAAGGCGATATCGTGGGGCTGGTTCGAGATCCTCGAAAAACCGATCCTCTGGCTGCTGCGCACGCTCAACGGACTGGTCGGCAATTTCGGCGTGGCGATCATCCTTCTGACCGTGATCATTCGCGCCCTGCTGTTCCCGGTTGCGCAAAAGCAGTTTTCCAGCATGGCCGTGATGAAGGCGCTGCAGCCGAAAATGAAGGCCATTCAGGAGCGTTACAAGGACGACAAGACGATCCAGCAGCAAAAGATCATGGAGCTGTACAAGGAAGAAAAGGCCAATCCGCTTGCCGGATGCCTGCCGCTCGTGATTCAGATCCCGATCTTCTTTGCGCTGTACAAGGTGTTGCTGCTGTCGATCGAGATGCGGCACGAGCCGTTCATCTGGATCCGCGATCTGTCCGCGCCCGATCCGGCCAAGATCCTCAACCTGTTCGGCCTGTTGCCGTTCGATGTGCCCGGCTTCCTGGGTATCGGAGTGCTGGCAATCCTGCTGGGCGTGACGATGTGGCTCACCTTCAAGATGAACCCCGCCGCGATGGACCCGATGCAGCAGCAGATATTCAGCCTGATGCCGTGGATCCTGATGTTCGTCATGGCGCCGTTCGCCGCAGGTCTGCTGATTTACTGGGTGACCAACAACCTGCTGACGCTGGCGCAGCAGAAGTATCTGTATTCCAGGCATCCGCAGTTGCGCGCGCAGGCGGACAAGGACAAGGCGGAAATGGCCCGGAAAAAAGCGCGCGAGGCGGAAGGCAGCGCGTGACCGATCCAGAACCAGCAGCCCCTGACGTAACTGCGGCGCAGGAGCGCGAACAGATGCTGCGTGAACGCGCCGCGACGCGGATGTTCTCGGGCCGCGTGGATTTTCTGCTGTCCGCGCCGCAGCTGAAATTCCTGCCCGAGCCCACCGTGCCCGAAATCGCCTTTGCCGGGCGTTCCAATGTCGGCAAATCGAGCCTGCTCAACGCGCTGACCGCGCGCAAGTCGATCGCGCGCGCTTCGGTGACGCCGGGCCGCACGCAGGAGCTGAATTTCTTCGAAGTCGGTGAGCCGACGCAGTTCCGGCTGGTCGACATGCCCGGATACGGCTTTGCGAAGGCGCCGGTAAAGGTCGTCGAAAAATGGAAGGGGCTGGTCAAAAGCTACCTTCGCGGGCGGCAGGTGCTCGCGCGCAATCTGGTGCTGGTCGATAGCCGCCACGGGCTTAAAGACGTGGACCGCGATATGATGAAAATGCTCGATGAGGCCGCTGTCAGCTATCGCATCGTCCTGACCAAGGCGGACAAGATCAAGGCGAGCGAGCTTGAAGCCGTCGCGGCCCAAACCGCCGCCGAGGCCAAGAAACACGTCGCCGCCTATCCCGTGCTGCACATTACCAGCGCGGAAAAAGGCATGGGGATCGAAGCATTGCGCGCAGCCTTGGTTGCCGATGCTTTGGGTGAGGGATGGTTTACGGGCGGGTGAATGGGTTAGGGTGGCGGATCAGCCAGCCGAAATTGCGTGCGCCTTCAACGCCTCGTAATCGGCGCGGCATTCCTCCGCGACTTCGCGGTAGGCTCCGTCCAGCGGCGGCAGTGGGCCGGGCGGCGAACCGAACCCGGTCGATGCGTTGACCTTGTCATACCAGTGCGCACCCCAGATCCCGTCCTGCGGATGTGGGCCGTTGGCCCATGAGAGCATCGCCGGGTCCCATGCAATCTCCAACGCTTTGCACAACCGCAACAGCACCGCTGTGGGATTGGCGAGAATGTCGCTGCTATCGACCACCGGGGGCGCAACTCCCGCGGTTTGCGCCAGCATTTCGAAATAGCAGCGTTGCCGCGCAATCCCCAGATGATCTGCATTGATCGCGCTGCGCTTGTTGGCATAGCTCGCCGCCACCCTCATCGGATCACGGATCAGGAAAGCGTGCCGCATGGCGCGAAAATCGCGGATATCGACCGGGCCTTCCATATGGTGCGGCATGTGCTTTTGATACCAGACCGCCCGGCTACCGGGCACCGGGCCTCTCATCGTGCGCGCGATCGACTGCCAGTCGCAATCCATGCTCGCAATCACTTCTGCAGCCATTGGCTGCGGATCGCCCGTTGCCTTGAGATAGGCGCCGTAAAACGGCTCGTCGCTGACGAAGGTATCGCTGCGGCTGGAAAAACTGCGCATCATCGCCGTTGAAAGGTTGCGCGGGCCGCTCCACATGGCGATCCGAATGGGGTCAATCCTGACTGGCGTGCTCACGCCGCCACATCCCGGTCCATCAGCGCACGGTACAATCCCTGTAACCGCTCAACCATGGCGCCGCGCCCCTGCGTCAGCACGCGCCCATCGACCTCGGTAACCGGCACCACCCCGGCAAAGGTTCCGGTGACGAAAGCCTCATCCGCGCCATAGACATCGGTGAGCGAGAAGTTCTTCTCGAACACCGGAATGCCCGCCTCGCGGCACACCGCGATCACATTGGCGCGGGTGATCCCGCCAAGGCAGTAATCGCCGGTGGAGGTCCACACCTCGCCCTTGCGCACGATGAAGAAATGCGTCGAATTGCAGGTCGCGACAAAGCCGTGCGGGTCCAGCATCAGCGCCTCGTCCGCGCCTGCCTGCGCTGCCTGAATACAGGCGGTGATGCAGTTCAGCTTGCTGTGGGAATTGAGCTTTTGATCCTGCACAGCCGGATCGCCGCGCCGCACATGCACGGTGAACAGCCGGATGCCGCGCTGGATGGTGGAGGGCAGCGCGGTCTTGTATTCGGGGATGATGACGATGGTCGCCGGGCTGATCACCACGCGCGGATCCTGATACGGGGTGGAGCGGATGCCGCGCGTCACCATCAGGCGGAGGTGGACGCCCTGTTCGCCGCGCATGGCGTTGGCGTCGATCGTATCGTCGATCCGCGCGGTGAGTTCCTCGCGCGTGAGGCCGATATCCATTGCGATGGCCTTTGCGCCTTCGAACAGGCGGTCAAGATGCGCGTCCAGAAACGCGATCCGTCCGCGATGCAGGCGCAGCCCTTCCCACACACCGTCGCCCAGCATGAAGCCGCTGTCGAACACCGAGACGCTCGCCTGCGCACGTGGCACATTGGCCCCGTTGACGTTGATCAGGATGGTTTCGTTGCGCGGATCGGGCGCGAAATCGTGAGTTCCCTTGGCCATGCGTGCAGTCCTAAGCCAGTGGCCGGGCGACACAACAGGGAATCATCAGACGGAAATCATTTTGCGAACAGCTGGCCCACGTCGGCAAACGCCTTGAACTCCAGCGCATTGCCTGCCGGATCGCGCAGGAACATAGTCGCCTGTTCGCCAGGCTTGCCTTTGAAGCGGATGGTCGGCTCGATCACGAAATCGGTGCCTGCCACCCGCATCCGATCGGCCAGCGCTTCCCATTCCTCCATCGACAGCACCAGCCCGAAATGCGGGACCGGCACGCCGTGGCCATCGACATGGTTGCTGGCCCGGTCAACCGCACCGCCGGGCGCCAGATGCGCGACAATCTGGTGGCCATGGAAATCGAAATCGATCCACTCCTCGCTCGACCGCCCCTCCTTGCAACCGAGCACGCCGCCATAAAACCCGCGCGCCGCAGTCAGATCGTCGACGGGAAAGGCGAGGTGGAAGGGGGCGAGCGTCATGCCTGCCAGAGATACGCGATCACCCGCGCCTGCCAAGCCATTTTCCTACATGGCAGGTCTCGGGCACAGGACATCGCCGCCGATAACGCGGAACTCCGGCAAAATCCGATCATGTGTCAATTTCGCCGTGAGCCGCCAGCGCATTGGCAGATACGGGAAAAATGATGAAATGCTGACACGCAGCCTGTCAACTTCGTCGCCTTAGCCGTTCACGCTCGACAGTCCGGGGATGAACAAGTAGGTGAGTTGAGAATGATCGGCCAGCAAGGTGGAGCAGGCAGAAATGAAGCTCATTATCGGAAACAAGAATTATTCAAGCTGGTCCTTGCGCGGCTGGCTGGCGCTGAAACAATCGGGGCTGCACTTCGCTGAACTGACCGTGCCGATCATGGGCGAGGAATGGGAGAAGACAAAGGAGAGCATGGGCGAAGTCCAGCCCTCCAGCGGCAAGGTGCCGATCCTGTGGGATGGCGATGCAGTGATCTGGGATAGCCTCGCGATCCTCGAATATCTGGCGGACAAGGTCGGGCGCGACCGGTTCTGGCCCAAGGATGAGCCTGCGCGCGGCATGGCGCGCGCGATGGTCGCCGAAATGCACTGCGCCTATGCGAGCCTGCGCAGCGACATGCCGATGAACATCCGCCGCCGCATGCCGCTCGAAAACGTCTCTGACCAGACCCGCGCCGATATCGTGCGCATCCTTGGCCTGTGGGCAGAGGCGCGCGCGCGGCATGGCTCTGCCGGGCCGTTCCTGTTCGGCACATTCGGCGCAGCGGACATATTCTATGCTCCTGTCGTCACCCGCTTCGTGACCTATTCCGTCGGCATGCCCGGATTTGCCACCAGTTACATGGAGGCTGTGTGGGAACATGACTGGATGCAGCAATGGATCGGCGCGGCGCGCGAAGAAGACTGGGTGATCGAACAATATGAACAGGTCGCGTGATTGTGGTGGGGAACCTGCAGGCTTCAGAGGAAGGCCTTCACAAGAAACCACAGCCCGACGCCCAGCATTCCCAACCCAAGAATGCGCCGGACCATTTCCGCTCGCTTGCTAACCATCAGCAGCGGACGGATCTGCTCTGCCCCCAGAATGAGGCCAAGATGAATGGCCGTGGCGATCACCACGCTGATTGCAGCCATCGTCAGGCCTTCGGCATAGCTTGGTTGCCCGCCGGGGATGAATTGCGGCATCACCGAGATAAAGAACAAGGCGGCTTTGGGGTTCACAAGGTTGATCATGAAGCCGGCCAAGAAATTGTGGCGAGCCGGGGCGCGGGGCGTGACAACGGGCGAGCTTTCACCCGTATCGCGCCAGGTGTTGAGCGCCAGATACGACATCATGGCCGCGCCAAAGACAGCGATGATTTTCCCTGTCACCGCGCTATTGGCCAGAACATAAGTGGCCCCAACGACGCTCAGACCGGCATTACATGCCAGCCCCAGCGCTATCCCCGAAACCGCGGCAAAGCCGGACCGGCGGCCCTCCGTCAAGGTCAGCGCCACCAGCCAGCCCATATTGGGGCCGGGTGTCAGCTCTATGAGCAATACGGCAAGGGCAAACCCGACGAAATCCATACAGGGCGCGGCTTATCATGCCCGCTCTTGGGATGCATTGGTTTGCGCGGTTGCATGATGATCAGGCTTGGGCATCGGCGGCAATTCCTGCTAGCGGCGCACTCATGAGCGAAGCTCTCGATCACGCCCGCCGACTGATGGCTGCGCCCAGCATTACGCCTGCAACCGGCGCGGTATTCGATGTGATGGAGCAATTGCTGGAGCCGCTGGGCTTTGCGGTGCATCGCTTTATTCGGGGCGAGGGCGCAGAGGGTACCGACGATGCGCCGGTTGAAAACCTGTTCGCCCTACGCAAGGGGCCGCCGGGCAGCCGCCACTTTGCCTTTGCCGGGCACCTCGATGTGGTCCCGCCGGGGGAGGGGTGGACCAGCGCCCCATTCGAGCCGGAAGTGCGTGGGGACATGCTTCACGGGCGCGGCGCGGTCGATATGAAGGGTTCCATCGCCGCCATGATCGCGGCGGTGGCGGATATTCCGCAGGACGCGGGCACGATCAGCTTCATCATAACCGGCGACGAAGAAGGCCCCGCGCTGCACGGCACGCGCGCCCTGATCGAATATATGCAAGCCGAGGATTTGTGCCCGGACCTGTGTCTGGTGGGCGAGCCGACCAGCGTCAACCGGCTGGGCGACATGATGAAGATCGGGCGGCGCGGCTCGGTCAATATCTGGCTGAAGGTGGAGGGCACGCAAGGCCACGTGGCCTATCCGCATCTGGCCGACAACCCAATCCCTAAACTGGTCGCGATTCTGGCTGAACTGGACACGCTGATGCTCGACACCGGCACCGATTGGTTTCAGCCCAGCAATCTTGAAATTACCGAGATCGAAGTCGGCAACAAGGCGCACAATGTGATCCCGGCAGAGGCACGCGCGCGGATCTCCATCCGGTTCAACGACCTCCACACCGGCAACAGCCTTTCCGAACGGGTGATCGCGATTGCGAGAAAGCACGGCGGCATCGCGTTGCCGATCATTTCAGGTGAGCCGTTCCTGACCGCGCCGGGCGCGTTTTCGCACGCGATTGCCGCCGCGATCCAGGCAGAAACGGGCATTACCCCTGAACAGTCCACCACCGGTGGCACTTCGGATGCACGGTTCCTGCGCAATATCTGCCCGGTGATCGAATTCGGCCTGTGCAACGCAACCATGCACAAGCGGGACGAGGCGGTGGCTATCGCCGATCTTGATGTGCTGGCAAACATCTACACCAGAGCCGCGCTCGCCGCGCTGGCGCTGACCGACGATATCGAAGTTCAAGGGGCATAGCGCGCATGAAGACCTGGTTTGCAATTCCGCTGTGGCAGCGGGTGATCGCGGCGCTGGTGCTGGGGATTATCGTCGGGCGACTGTGGGGCCCCGATGCGGCGAGCATCAAGATCATCGGCGATATCTTCGTCGCCTTTATCAAGATGCTGGTCGTGCCGCTGATCTTCTTCAGCCTGGTGGCGGGCGTCGCCAGTATCGGCGATCTGCGCAAGCTGGGCAGCGTTGGCTGGCGCGCCATGCTGCTGTTTGTCGTGACCGGGCAGATTGCTGTGTGGCTGGGCCTTGCGCTTGGCACTTTTGTTCAGCCGGGTGCGGGCGTCGATACAAGCGCAATCGAGATGGGCGCCGTGCCCGAAGCCAGCGTGACCACTTTCAATGACATGGTCCTCGGCATGATCCCGCAAAGCCCGGTTCAGGTGATGGCGGACGTCAACGTGCTGCCGCTGATCGTGTTTTCGCTGCTGATCGGGATCGGTATCCTGATGGCGAAGGAAGAGGGCGAGCCGGTGCTCAAGATCTTCGAAAGCGGATCGGTGGTGATGCAGAAAGTCACGCTGATCGTGATGGAGCTGACCCCGTTCGGCGTGTTTGCGCTGATGGCGTGGGTGGCGGGCACGCTGGGTTTCGATGCGCTGGCGGCGCTGGGGAAACTGGTGTTCCTCAATTACCTTGGCTGCTTCCTTATCATCGGGATCATTTATGCCGGAATGATAAAGTTCATCGCGCGCCTGCCCGTGATCGGCTTCTTTCGCGGCATAATCGACGCAATCGCGGTGAGTTATTCCACCGCCAGTTCCAACGCGACCCTGCCGGTGACGCTGCGCTGTGCAGAGCGCAACCTTGGCGTCAGCAATTCGGTCGCGAGTTTCGTCATCAGCCTTGGTGCGACGATCAACATGAACGGCACGGCGATGTATCTGGGGCTGGCGACGCTGTTTGGCGCGCAGATATTCGGAGTCGATCTGAGCTGGGGCGATTACCTGATGATCTCCGTGCTCGGCACGCTGGGCGCGGTCGGTGCGGCGGGCATTCCGGGCGCGGGCCTCATCATGATGGCGCTGGTGTTCGGCGCGGTCGGCGTGCCGCTTGAGACGATTGCGTTTGTGGCAGGCGTTGACCGGATCATGGACATGATGCGCACCACCACCAACGTCAGCGGCGACGCGGCGGTGGCGGTGACAGTGGCGGCGCTGACGGGCGAGATCGACCGGGCGGAGATGATTTCGGCGGATGATGTTTGAGAGTCGATTCGTGATGAAAAAGAATATGATCCGCAACGGCTTCATCCTGGCCGGCCTCAGCAATATTTTGGGCGTGTTGATATGTTCAAAAGGCCTCAGCAATGACGTGATGATGGACACCCAGCCCAGCGTTATGGGGCTCTTTGGATTGATTTCGATAATGCTTTGGGGGTTAGGCTATATCGCGGTCTGCAAAAACTATGCGCATGTGCGTTGGTTGGTCGCCGTGTTCGTGATCGAGAAACTCGCTTACGTGATTGCGTGGACTTTTTTCGTCACTTCGCAGTCTTTGAGTGCTGTCTACGAGCAAGACCTTCTCGCAGGCGTATTTTACACTGTTTATGGCGCGAATGATTTCATGTTTATGTTGTTCTTTGCGTACGTGTTCCTGACAACGCGACACGGCGTGCAGCAGTTTTCCTAGGCGGCGCTCGCCTCGTATGCTCGCTACCGCCCCTTCGGCGCTTCCAGAACCTTCTTCCTGAAACTGCACAAATCCACCTGACCACACCGCCAGCATTCCGGCGTCCGCGCCTTGCAAACGTATCGCCCGTGCAGGATCAGCCAGTGATGCGCGTGCAGGCGGAAGGGTTTGGGGACGCGCTTTTCCAGCTTTGCCTCGACCGCCTCGGGGGTCTTGCCCTTGGCGAGGCCGGTCCGGTTGCCGACGCGCAGGATGTGGGTGTCGACCGCGAAGGTCTCTTGTCCGAACCAGCAATTGAGCACCACGTTCGCCGTCTTGCGGCCCACTCCGGGCAGCCGCACGAGGTCTTCGCGCGTGTTCGGCACTTCGCCTCCATATTCGTCGATAAGCAAATGCGAGAGCGCGATGACGTTTTTCGCCTTTGAGTTGAACAGGCCGATCGTCTTGATGTGGCCGATCAGCCCGTCGAGCCCCAGATCGAGCATTGCTTGCGGCGTTTCGACGCGGGCAAACAGCCCGCGCGTCGCCTTGTTCACGCCGACATCGGTCGCCTGCGCGGACAGCGCCACGGCCACCACCAGCTGATAGGCGTTGCCGTATTTCAGCTCGGTCTCGGGCGCGGGATTGCTTTCAGCCAACCGCCGGAAGAATTCGAAAATCTGGTCTTTTGTCATTGCGCGTCAGAGGCCCAGCACATCTTCCATCTGATACCGCCCCGGCTCCTTGCCGATCAGCCAGATTGCCCCGCGCACAGCGCCGCGCGCAAAGATCATGCGATCTTCCGCCGAATGCGATAGCACCAGCCGTTCCTGCGGCCCGGCTAGGATGACGCTGTGTTCGCCCGTCACCGTGCCGCCGCGCAAGGTGGCAAAGCCGATCGCGCCTTCGGCTCTTGCGCCGGTGTGCCCCCCAAACTCGTGGCCGCGCCCGCTCTCCATGTTCTCGGCCAGCGTGATCCCGCGGCCCGCTGCCGCCGCCTCGCCCAGCAGCTTGGCAGTGCCCGACGGCGCGTCGACCTTGTCGCGGTGGTGCATTTCCACAACTTCGATATCCCAGTCCGGCCCGAGCCGCGCCGCCGCCTCACGCACCAGAGCGGCAAGCACCGTCACGCCGAGCGATGTGTTGCCGGTCTGGAGCACAGGGATCACCTTGGCCGCGTCCTCGATGGCAGCGAAATGCTCCGCCTCCAGCCCGGTCGTGCCGATCAGGATCGGCAGTTTTGCGCCCATCGCCGCCTTGAGATTGCGCACCAGCGCATCGGGCGCGGTAAAATCGACCACAACATCGCACTGGCCAAGCACCGGGGCGGGATCTCCGCCCAGATCGACGCCAACGCAGAACTGCGCTCCGGCCTCTTCGATCGCATCCGCAATGGCGCGGCCCATCCGCCCCTTGTGGCCCAAAACGGCGAACCGGCCCGAACCGTTAGATTGGGGTGTGACCTTATCCATTGCCTTTGCTCCGCTGGGTGTGTGACAACCGGGTGCATGGCAGAGATTGAACGTATCGTCATCCTTACCGGCGCAGGCATCAGCGCAGAAAGCGGGATCGATACATTCCGCGCTGCAGATGGCTTGTGGGAAAAGCACAGCATCTACGACGTCGCAACGCCAGAAGGGTTCGCCCGCGATCCCGATCTGGTGCTGCGGTTCTACGATGCGCGCCGCGCGGCGCTTTCCAATGTGGAGCCGAACCCGGCGCACCGGGCACTGGCGCGGCTGGAGGCGGAATATCCCGGCAAAGTCCTGCTGGTCACCCAGAATGTCGACGATCTGCACGAACGCGGCGGATCGCGCGATGTTTGCCACATGCACGGGCGGCTGAAGAGCGCGCTGTGCACATCGTGCGAGAATCGGTCGGGTTGGGATGCGCAGATGATCGACCGTCCCAAATGCCCCGTGTGCCTCGCCCCCAGCTTGCGACCCGATATCGTGTGGTTCGGCGAGATGCCTTACGAGATGCGCCGGATCGAGACGGCGCTGGCACGATGCGACCTGTTCGTCAGCATCGGCACCAGCGGCGCGGTTTATCCGGCGGCGGGGTTCGTGCAGCAGGCACGCGGTTTTGGCGCGCGCACGCTGGAACTCAACCTTGAGCCGAGCGAGGGCAGCCACTTCTTCACCGAATCGCGCCACGGCCCGGCGGGCACTTTGGTGCCGCAATGGGTTGATGAGGTGTTGCGCCGCTGACGCAGGGGGAACTTAGTCAGGTATTTCGATGATCCACACCCCCAGTATAAGGCAGGTCGCAGCAAATGCCATTGCGCCCGCGATAATTCGCAGGTTGAGCATCTTGATCGGAGACGCCTTGTGCGCCTCCATCCGCGCATGAACCGCGCAGCCATTGCGCTGGGCAGCCCAGAAAATGAAGATCCCAATGGCAATGAACAGCGTGGCAATGGCACGCGGGAACCAGGCCGGCTCAAGCTTTCCGAACAGCGCGTTAAAGCCTAATCCGATCCCGACAGCCGCCAATCCTGTACGCATCCACCCGGCAAACGTGCGTTCATTGGCCATGATCGTGCGGTCCTCGGCCCAGTCGGTCCGGTCCTCGGCAAACTCGGTGCGCTGTTCAGCCAGTTCGGTCGATTTGTCCGGCACCTTATCTTCCGCATCCCCGGCATGCAGGGTCCTTCGCAATCGTCAGTGTGCGCATGCCCGGTTTCATCCCGTCGAGCATGTGCAGCCGTCCCCACATCGGATCGCCCAGCGCGCTGACCCCGTTCAGCAACACGCGCACCGCCTGCATTGCGGCAAAACTGCCGGTCCAGCCCGCCATCGCGCCCAGCATTCCGTCCTCGGCGCAGGTGTCGCAATCTTCGGCATCGAAGGCATCGCCGACGAAGCAGCGATAGCAAGCCTCGCCCGCCAGATGTCCGGCAAACGCGCCGACCTGGCCTTGAAAGCGGCCTACAGCGGCGGACAGCAAGGGCGTGCGTTCGGCCACGCAAGCGTCGGATACGGCAAGGCGGGTGGCGAAATTGTCGGTCCCGTCCAGCACCAGATCCGCGCCTGCGATCATATCCCCTGCATTGCCGGCTGTGATGCGCGAATCGGAGATCGTGACCTCCAGCGTATCGTCGAAATTGGCGAGCCAGCGCCGCGCGCTCGTTGCCTTGCCGTGGCCGATATCGCGGGTGGTAAAGATCGTCTGGCGCTGCAGATTGCTTGGATCGACCACATCGTCATCGACCAGCGTCAGCCGACCAATGCCAGCGGCGGCGAGATATTGCAGGGCAGGGCTGCCGATCCCGCCAAGGCCGATAAGCGCCACGTGCTGCTGCGCCAGCGCGACCTGACCCGCGCCGCCGATTTCAGGCAGGACGATATGGCGCGCGAACCGGTCCAACCGGGCCGGAGATAGGGGGGCGGAGAGCGGGGCAGAGAGCGGCGCTGCGATCGGGGGGGCGGGGCTCATGCGTCCCCGCTTTCATCGACGGGCGGCGTCCGCCGTTCCTTGCTAAAGGCGCCGATGCCCTGCCACCACAGAAACGCGATCACCGCGCCTTTAGTCGGCTGAAGCATCGCGATCAGCATCACGATTGCAACCGGCAGGATGATCGCAAGGGTGAGCCATGCGGACATCGCATAGGTGCCGATCATCGTGATCACCACTGGCGCAAGCAGGTGGCCGACCACGAAGATGCCGATATAGGCCGGAAAATCATCTGCCTGCTGGATCGACCAGTCCTGCTGGCAATGGGCACAGGTATCGACAGGTTTGAGCCATTTGCGAAACAGCGCCGCCGCGCCGCAACGGGGACATTGCCCGCGCACACCGCGCAGGATCGCCGCGGCTGCGCCGGCAGGCAGATCGGGGTCGGCAGAAGGAGGCTGTGCAAAACCCATGGCATATGCCTGTTGGCAGCATGTGGACAGGCTGTCGACAGGGCTGTTGCCAAAGCGGTCGAACAATTCGGTTGAACAGCCTGCGCAATTCTCGGTGGGAGTGGGTGCGAATCGCCCCTTGACGGGTCAGCTTTCCAGCTGGCGCAGCAGGCTGCGTACATCGCCGTCCATATCGGCGTCGCGTTCGCGCAGAACCTCGATCAGGCGCACCGCGTGGATCACGGTCGAATGGTCGCGCCCGCCAAACTTGCGCCCGATTTCTGGATAGGATCGCGGGGTCAACACCTTGGACAGATACATCGCCACTTGGCGCGGCCGAACGACGGCGCGCGCACGCCGCTTCGACGACATCTCGCTGCGGTCGATGCGATAAAACTGGCAGACTGTGCGCTGAATCTCATCGATAGTGATGCGGCGGCGATTGGCCGACAGGATATCGGTAAGCTGCTCCTCGGCGAGGTTCAGCGAGACTTCCTGTCCGGTCAGCTGCGCATAGGCGATCAGCTTGTTGAGGCCGCCCACCAGCTCGCGAATGTTGCGGGTGATGGTCCGGGCGAGGAAATCGATCACATCGCCCGGCACCGAAAGCGGGGCAAAGCGCGAAAGTTTGGAGACCAGAATGCTCTTGCGAAGCTCGATATCGGCGGCCTGAATATCGGCGACCAGCCCCATCGAGAGACGGCTGAGCAGGCGCGGTTCGACCCCGTCCAGTGCCTGCGGTGCGCGATCGGCGGCAAACACCAGCCGCTTGCCCTCGGTCAGCAGCGCATCGATCGTGTAAAGCAGCTCTTCCTGCGCCTTGGCCTTGCCGATGATGAACTGGATGTCGTCCACCAGCAGCAGGTCAAAACTGCGCAGGCGCGCCTTGAATTCCATCATCTGTTCCAGCCGGATGGCCTGCACGAATTCGACCATGAACCGCTCTGCCGAACAGTAGAAGATACGCGCGCGGGGGTGGCATTGCAGATAAGCGTGGCCGATGGCGTGCAAAAGGTGCGTCTTGCCCTGGCCGGTCGCGGCCTTGAGATAGAGCGGAGAAAACTGCGGCTGCTCGGTCGCGGCCATGCGCTGTGCGGCGTTGCAGGCGAGCACGTTGGCCTCGCCTGTGACAAAGGCCGCAAAGGTCAGCGACGGGTCAAGCCCGACGGACGAGGTGAATCCCGATTCGCCGATCGTACCTGCTGCGACCGCGATCGCGCTTGCCCCGTCATTGGCGGGGCGGCGACCGTTATCGAGCCGCAATTCGGGCAATTGCCGGCGGCCCGGATGGACCTGAATCTTGATGTTGCGCACTTCGCTGCGCGCGATTGTCCATGCCAGTTGCAGCCGGTCCTCGAACCGGTCCTTTACCCAATTGGCGGAAAACTCGGTCGGCAGGAACAGCTCGAGCGTGCCGCTGTCCTTGTCCAGATTGCCAACCTGGATCGGCTTGATCCATTGGCTGTGCAGCTGATGCCCCAGATCCTTGCGCAGCCCCCTGCTGATATCGGACCAGTCTGCTGCGAGATTTACCGCTTCTGCATCCTCCATCAGGTCTTCGTCCGAATTGCGCCGCGTTGTCCGCGCCTTGTCAATTTTGTGCACGCTCGTTCCCCAGTCTTCACGTCCCCGAGAGTCGCATCTTCGGACACATCATCAACATTGCGACAGGTAAACTTCTCCCTCTCCCCGGAATCGAGATTCTGAGGAGGTCCAGTCGACCTTTGGTTAAAAACCCGGACTGCCCCTCCAGGTGAGCCATTAATAAAGGCGCGATTGACGTTCAGCGCAACAGAGGAATTTTCATTTTTCTGAAATAATCAAGTTGACTCGCGAAAGCCCGCATGGATGCGTTCAGGTCATTGATTATATTGCAAATTATCAGAATTCCTGCGCGAATCACAAGAATTCATAGAGTTACGAACACGTTGCACTTCGATGACGCGCGCAAACGAAAAAGGGGCCGCAACCAAAGGTGCAGCCCCTAACGGTGATACATAGTAAACTTACTTGGACAGTCAGGCTGCCGAGTAAGTTCAGAGCGAGGCGACTCGCTTTGTCAGACGCGACATTTTGCGTGCCACTGTGTTCTTGTGCATGACGCCGCGCGCAACGCCGCGCGCCATTTCGGGCTGCGCCTGCTTCAGTGCGGTTGCGGCAGCATCCTTGTCACCCGCCTCGCAGGCGGCTTCAACCTTCTTGATGAAACCACGGATGCGGCTGACGCGCGCGCCATTGACTTCGGCGCGGCGATCATTGCGGCGGATACGTTTGCGGGCTTGCGGCGTGTTGGCCATAGGTCTGTTTGTCTCGCGTCTGTTTCAGTCGCTATTCGAGCGACCGGATGATTGTTTGATTTTCTCGTGGAACGAGTGCGCCCCGGCACAGCCAGAGCGCATCAAAGCGCGCCACATAGAGCGGG
>JBBRVR010000057.1:0-19310 GCA_038246695.1 Sphingomonadales bacterium | reverse complement strand
TTGCACCGTCACGGTGGTCATGCGTTCCAGCGGGTTGATGCTCAGATTGGCGGCGGTAGATGCGGCCATCACCACGATCATGGTTTCACCGATAGCACGGCTCACCGCGAGCATGATGCCCGCGACAATGCCGGGCAGGGCAGCGGGAAAAAGCACGCGCATGATCGTCTCGGATTTTGTCGCGCCCATGGCGTAGGATCCATCGCGCATTGCGCTGGGAACCGCTGCGATGGAATCGTCCGCCATGGAGGACACGAACGGGATGATCATCACTCCCATCACGACGCCTGCCGCGAGCGCGCTTTCGGTCGATGCGCTCGTCATGCCCAGCGCCACCGCAACATCGCGGATCACGGGCGCGACCGTCAGGGCAGCGAAGTAACCGTAAACCACGGTTGGAACCCCCGCGAGTATTTCAAGCGCGGGTTTTACCCACGTTCGCACCTTAGGATCGGCGTATTGGGTAAGATATACAGCGCTCATCAATCCCAGCGGGATCGCGACGATCATGGCGATGATCGCACCGATAAAGATCGTGCCCCAGAACAGCGGTATCGCACCATAGCGCGATCCATCGGCGCTCTCCGCGTTGCTCATCGGGTCCGGCCCCCAAAATGTGCCGAACAGGAAATCGACCGGCGAAACCATGCCGAAGAACCGGATCGTCTCTGTCACCAGGCTGGCAAAGATGCCGAACGTCACCAGAACCGCGATCAGCGAGGCGAGCAACAGCACCATCATAACCGTGCGTTCAACCCGTGTGCGGGCGCGAAAATCCGGGCGCACCCGCAGGAAGGCAAATACACCACCGCCGAACGCAATCAGAATTGTAACGATGATCCCGATTATATTGTAAAAGCTCATAGCCTCGCGGAACGGTTTAACCAGCACCTGTGCGCCATCGTTGAACACGCCCGTTGCCGAGCCGCTCGCAACGGCGCGGGCTTCTGAAAGCCATGCGTCACGTTCGAAACCGAATGTCGGCAGGCCCGCAGCGCCGGGGGTTGCAAGCACGCTTTGCGTAATGAGTTGCGGTGCGACAATCGACCACAGCACGATGAATGCCAGCACAGGGAGCACAATCCATAGCGCGACATACCAGGCATAATAGATCGGACGCGCCGACGGGCGCACCTGCGGATCGGCCCGCTGAAAGCTCCACGCCTTGGCGCGACCTGCCAGCCACCCGGCTACGCCGAGCCCGATGGCAATCAGGATGAGGGTTATTGGCGACATGAACTAGAATTACCCCTGCGGGACTGGACGAGCGATAGATAGTGCGCGCGATGCTCAGCGAATCCCGTCATGCTTCCATGGCGGGCGGATGTTCAGAAAATAAGACATGTTCAAGACATCTCTTGCGCGGTGTCGGGATTGCCGGGCGCGGTAAGCTGCTTGTCACCTTCGGACTTTGGATTTATGCGCGGCTTTACAGTCTTCTTGGCAACCGGCAGCCTGACGATCACCCGCGTCCCCCGGCCAAGCTCGCTTTCGATTTCGAGGCGACCACGGTGCCGTTCGACGATATGCTTGACGATGGCAAGGCCAAGGCCGGTGCCGCCGCTTGCCCGGCTGCGGCCAGGATCGGTGCGATAGAACCGCCGGGTCAGGTGCGGGATCTGCTCTGGTGCGATGCCTTCTCCCTTGTCCGTGACGGTGATCCTCACCTGCCCATCGCCAGCGCGGGTCAGCACGACTTTTACCGGAGTATCGGGCGAGCCGTATTTAAGGGCATTGTCGACCAGATTGCGCACCAGCTGTTCAAGCTGCTGGCGATCCCCGCGCACGCTCGCCGGCTCTTGCAGATCGAGATGGAGCCGCTCCAGACGGGTTGAGCCAGCCGCATCGATTGCCGAGCGTTCGACCAGATCGAGCAGGTCGAGCACTTCACGCGGGACATCGTGTTTCTCCGCTTCCACCCGGCTTAGGCTCATGAGGTCGCTGATCAGGCTCTGCAGGCGCTGCGCCTCTCGCTCGATCGTGCCTAGAAATTTCTGCGCAATGGGTGAATCGAGACTGTCCGAGCTATCCGCGAGCGTTTCGACATAGCCGATAATCGCTGCCAGCGGCGTGCGCAGTTCATGGCTGGCATTGGCGACAAAATCGGTATGCGCGCGGCTGATGTCGGCCTCGGCTGTCTGGTTAATCAATTCCAGCACTGCCAGAGTATCATCGATTGTGTGCCGGTTGAACTGCCAGATATCCTGGCGCCGCACGAGGCCGCGCAGCATCGCCTCGCCATTGCGGTTTTCATTCAACAGCCGGATCGCTTCGGGTTGGCGGAAGGCCACGCGCGCGTCCTGCCCGATGACATGTTGTCCGAGCATCCGCCGCGCTGCCCGATTGGCTATTGCAATCGTGCCTTTCTCGGTGATCAGTGTTGGTGTTGCCGAATGCTCAATCAGCCTGCGCATCATGTCACGCTCAAGCGGTTCTTGAACGACGACAGCGGGTTTTTCCGGAGGGCGCAACGCCACGACCAAAAGCGAGCCGACCCAGACGAACAAGACGGCCAACGCTATGATCGGGTCTGTTCCCAGCAGCAGCAGCGCAAGGAAGGTAACCGTAGCCAGAACAATACCGGCCACAGGAAGAGTGAAGTTCATTCCCATGAGGGCGGGCTTTAGACGCAGCACCGGCCTGAGGGAAGCGTCTGCCTGCGTCTCATCTGCAGGAAAGCGCCTTGCCCATGAGCAATTGCGGGTTTTGCGTGGTAAGAGGTGGTGACCCCTACGGGAATCGAACCCGTGTTTCAGCCGTGAAAGGGCCGCGTCCTAACCGCTAGACGAAGGGGCCACGCTCGCTTGCGAGAGCGCGCATCTAGGGGGGAGGGCGATGCGGGTCAACCCTGCTTTATGCAGCTATGTGAATTTTCTGTCGCAATTGCCGCAAGCCCGCCCTCAATCGGCGAAAGCGGCGTCTTCCAGATGAAGTTCAGCCGCCGGTCGACTGCCCCAGTCATCCAGTTTCAACCGACCCGCAAAATGGAACTTGCGCCCGTTGCTGCGGTGCAGAAGGGTCTGGCCCATCTCGCTCTCGGCCGCGCGAAAGGCGATAGCCTTGAACGACTGGCCATCGTTGCCACTGGCGATGACGCGCAAATGATCGGCGCCCACGATATCCGCTTTCACGATCCGGACAGGCCCTACCGCGACGCGCGGTGCTGGCCATCCCACGCCGTATGGCCCCGCCGCCTCAAGCATCGTGACAAGTTCGGGGGTCAGCCCACCCGGTGCGAGCGCAAGGTCGAGTTTCATGCTCTGCCCGGCCATGGCGCGTTCCACATCGCGGGAAAGGCGTGTGTCGAGGAATTCCGTAAACGCCGCCAATTTCTTCGCAGAGATCGTAAGCCCCGCCGCCATGGCATGCCCCCCTCCGGCAATCAGCAGGCCCATCTCTCGCGCCGCGATGATAGCTGCACCAAGATCGATACCGCTCACCGAACGGCCGCTGCCCTTGCCGGTGCCGTCAGCCGGATCAAGAGCGATGACAATCGAAGGCTTGCCCGTCTTCTCCTTGATCCGCCCTGCGACGATGCCGATGACGCCCGGATGCCAGCCCGCTCCAGCGATGACATGCACGGCCATGTTGTGCTGACCAGAAAGCTGCGCCTCGGCTGCCTCCTGCACTTCGGCCTCGATCGCGCGGCGATCTTCGTTGAGGGCGGAAAGCTGCTCGGCAATCGCACGCGCCTCCTCGGGATCGCGGGTGGTCAGCAGGCGGACTCCCAGCGTTGATTCGCCGATGCGCCCGCCGGCATTGATGCGCGGTCCCAATGCATAGCCAAGATCAGATGCGATCGGTGCCCGCTTCAGCCGACTGGCATCGATCAGGGCCGCCATCCCGATGCGTTCCCGACGCGCGAGGACCTTCAGCCCTTGAGCGACGAACGCCCTGTTGAGCCCGTGCAGGGCCGCAACGTCAGCGACGGTGCCCAGCGCAACCAGATCCAGCAGCGCCATCAGATCAGGCTCTGGGCGGTTGGCGAAAAACCCCTGTGTGCGCATGGTGCGAACCAACGCAATCGCGAGCAGAAATGCCACGCCGACAGCCGCGAGATGGCCGTGTGCGGCGCCCACGTCGCTTTCATCCAGGCGATTGGGGTTCACCAGCGCCGCAGTGGGAGGAAGGTCGGCTGAACACTTGTGATGATCCACCACGATCACATCGACACCGGCATCGCGGGCCATGCCCAGCGCCTCGTGCGCCATTGCGCCGCAATCCACGGTGACGATAAGGCTGGAGCCCCCCTCGGCCAGTTTCACCAGCGCCACTCCGCTCGGCCCGTATCCCTCAAGCAGGCGGTCGGGGATGTAATATCCCGCATCGTTGCCGAGCCCGCGCAAAACCTCGACGAGCAGGGCGGCGCTGGTTGCTCCATCGACATCATAGTCGCCGTAGATCGTTATCTGTTCATTCGCGACGATGGCCTGCGCAATGCGCTCTGCGGCCACATCCATGTCGCGAAACGCAGACGGGTCCGGCAGGAATTCGCGCATGGTCGGCTTTGCATGGCGAGCAATGTCGTCCTCGGCCACGCCGCGCGTCATCAGCAATTGGGTAATGATATCGCGGTCAAGGCCGGCTGGACCGGATTGCGGGTCCAGTTCCATATTTCCGCCGCGCCATTGCCAGGATCGTTCGGAAAGCGATCTGGACACACCTAGAACACAGGAAAGTCCTGCCGTGGCTGAGGAAATATTTGTCATCGCCGACAGGTACTGCAATCCGCGCTATCGGAACAGGGACAGGCCATTGACAATCGACAGGGCTCTTGGATGAGGTAGCGACGATGATTTGTTCCGCATCCTCTCCCAGCCTGCTGATCGCATGGCACAGCCGAACCGGCGCCAGCAAAGCGATGGCCAGCGCCGCTGCGCAGGGCGCGCGCGGTGAGGTTGACGTGCAATTGTGCCCTGCCGAAACCGTCTCGCCCGAGGCATTGCTCGCTTCAAACGCCTATCTGTTCGTCTGCCCGGAGAACCTGGGCAGCATGAGCGGCGTGATGAAGGAGCTTTTCGATCGCTGTTATTATCCGGTGCTCGGCCGGATCGAGGGGCGCGCGTACGGTTCAATCATTGCTGCTGGATCGGATGGGCAAGGTGCACTGCGTCAGATGGACAGGATTGTGACCGCTTGGCGGCTGAGGCGCGTGGCCGAACCGCTGATTATCAACCTCGATGCGCAATCCCCCGAGGCCATTCTCGCGCCCAAAACAGTGCCACTCCACGCTCTTGACCAGTGCCGCGATATGGGCGCTGCCATCGGTGCGGGGCTTGTGATGGGGATTTTCTGATTTCTCAACGCCCTTGCTATGGCCCGGGCACTGCAGGAAGCGACCTGAGCGGTTATTCCGCCGCTTCGGCCAGTGCCCGCCAAGAAGTGTAGCCGCTGTTTGCCGCCAGCGCCGCCTTCGCCTCGTGATACTCGCGCTCCATCCGGGCGACCATATCCTCGACTGTGCCGACCGATTTGATCGCGCCCACGCCCTGACCGGAACCCCAGATGTCCTTCCACGCCTTGGCCTTGGTGTTGCCGCCCGATCCAAAGTTCATCTTGGAAGGATCGCTGGTTGGCAGGTTGTCGGGATCAAGACCCGCATTCTCGATCGAGGATCGCAGATAGTTGCCATGCACGCCGGTAAACAGGTTGGTGTAGACGATCCCATCTGCCGATCCATCGACGATGCCCTGCTTGTAGGCCTGATCTGCGTTCGCTTCCTCGGTCGCGATGAAGGCGCTTCCGGCATAGGCGAAGTCGGCGCGCATCGCCTGCGCTGACAGGATCGAGGCACCGTGCGCAATCGAGCCGGACAGGGCGACCAGCCCATCGAACCATTCGCGAATTTCCTGCATCAGCGCAAACGGCGACAGCGCGCCCGCATGGCCGCCTGCGCCCGCCGCCACGGGGATCAGGCCATCGGCGCCCTTTTCAATCGCCTTTCTCGCAAAGCGGTTGTTGATCACGTCGTGCATCGTGATCCCGCCCCAGCCTCGCACGGCCTGAAATATCTCCTCGCGGGCGCCCAGCGAGGTGATGACCAGCGGCACCTGCCACTTCTCGCACGTGGCGAGGTCCGCCATGACGCGGTCGTTCGATTTGTGGACGATCTGGTTCACGGCAAAGGGAGCTGCCAGGCGATCCGGGTGCTCACGATTGTGCTTTGCCAGTTCCTCGGTGATCTGGTGTAGCCATTCGTCCAGCAGCGTTTGCGGACGGGCATTCAGCGCCGGAAAGCTGCCGACAATCCCGGCCTTGCACTGTGCGATCACCAGTTCGGGGCCGGACACGATGAACAGCGGAGAGCCGATCAACGGCAGGCGAAGGCGATCGAACGGGGCGGGAAGGGGCATGAATGGTTCTCCGGCAAAAAGGGTCCTGCCGCGCGGTAAGTGCATGCGCGCGATCAGGCAAGCACCTCCTCGATGCGATAGAAGCGTGCCGCGTTCCCGGCATATAGTGCCGCCTTTTCATCCGCGCTCGCCCCGGCGGTGATCCGCTTGAAGGCGTTCCACAGCACCGGATAGGTCGCGCCCCAGCGATCGACCGGGTAATTGCTCTCGAACATTGCCCGGCGCGGGCCGAATGCTTCGATGCAGGAGTCGATGTACGGCTTCCACAGGCGCGCCAGTTCTTCCGACCCTACGCCCGCCGCCGGGCCTGCTTCGGGCATTGCGCAATTGTGCATCGCCAGCCCGCCCAGCTTCACCATCACGTTCTCGCACTTGCCCAGTTCGAGGATGTTGGCGCGCCAGGTGTCAAAGCGTTCAGGCAATTTGCCCGTATAGCTCGCATTGCCCAGCGGGGTGCCGCAATGGTTAAGGCAGATCGGCGTGTCGGGAAAGGCGCGGGCAAGGTCGATCACGTCGGGTAATTGCGGTTCGAGTATCCATGCATCGAAGCTCATTCCCCGTTTGCCCAGCTCCGCAAAGCCCTCCCGGAAGGTCACATCGCGATACAGCTTCTCTGGCGCGTGGAAAGGCGGGCCGAGCACCTCCGCGTCCGCATCCCAGGCACCCTGATGGCGGATGCCCCTGAACCGCCCCGGCGCAGCTGCGTGCAGCGCATCCAGCACATCGCCCGCGTCGCTGCCCAGCATCAGGTCCGCATGTCCGACGATCCCGGCGCAGGCTCGGACCGGTCCGTACAGCCCGCAGGCCGATTGCGCGGCCACGCCGTTCACATACTCGACCTCGCCCACGGATTTGCGCGCATCGCCGTAGGCGGCGTTGTAGAACGCGCCGCATTCCATGTAGACGGTGGCGACGATGTTGTGCCCGCTGGCCATATCGGCGTGCAGATGGTCAAAGCCGTAATAGGCGACCGGAACCAGCGTTTCGATGAAGCGGTGCTGCGGGTGCGGAAACATCGGCAGCATCGCGCGCAAATCCCACAGATGATGGTGCGGATCGATGATCGCCAAGTCTGGCTCGATGATGGCTTCGGATTCAACAATCGCCTCGGGCTCGCTTGAAGTCATCGCTCTACTCTCCCTCAATGGGCCTTTGCGGCCTCAATTCGCCGCACGCACGGCACGGTTGAAACAGGTGGCACAGTGTCATGGGGCGGAAAAGTCTGGAAGCGCAAAATCGCGCTGTGCGAGTGGCGTAAGGGCAAGGGGGATGCAAATGAGGCGACGCATTTGCCCTAGCTATGTGTTTGGCGGGGGTAGGAAAGCGATGGCTGGTCGCGGAGCAATGCGGACACATGGCTACCTCTCGACCAACGCTGTACCCGGACTGTCGGCTATCCGAGCTGTTTAGATATGAGCGGACGGTCGGCTATCGACCCAGAAGCAGACATCCGCCGTAATAAGCTGAAACAAGCGGCCTCTCGGCAAACGGCGCCAAATCGGAAGTTCCGTCCAAGTCCCAAACCGTCGCGCTTCGCTCACCTGCCTGCATTGACCTAAGCATGTCAGAATTGACACTCTTTCGACGATTGTGCGCTTGCTAAAATTTTTGTCCAAGGCCATTCATGTATAGGAAATGAAGTGACTACTCTCACATCCACTAGTGCTTGCGAACCGTAAGAAGGGCGATGAAAATTTAAGCGAGCCCTGCTGAAGTTGCCCCCCAACAGTCCGAAGGAAGATGGCTTTGAGATCGCGACAAAAGACCTCCACATGCGTGACAGCAGTGATCGCAGCACTTCTTCTTTCTGGATGCGCGACATCACAGAATTCTTCTCCTGTTTATGACGTCGTCATTCGAGACGGCCTCCTTTATGATGGATCGGGCGGAGCACCAGTTACCGGCAGCATAGCCATTAATAGCGATCGCATCGTCGCTATCGGCAAGGTCGATGGCGCCGCCCACACTGAGATATCTGCCCGCGGCATGGCGGTTGCACCGGGCTTCATCAATATGTTGAGCTGGGCGAACGAATCGCTGATCGTTGATCCGCGCAGCCAGAGTGATATCCGGCAGGGCGTTACGCTTGAGATCATGGGCGAAGGCTGGTCGAAGGGGCCGCTGAACCCGGCCATGAAGGTTCAGGCAACCGAACGGCAGGGTGACCTGAAATTTCCGATCGGATGGACGACGTTGGGTGAATATCTAACCTTTCTGGAAAAGCGCGGTACCGCAACCAACATCGCAAGCTTCGTCGGCGCAACCACGGTTCGAATACATGAGCTTGGCGAAGGTGATGTCGACCCGACACCGGCACAGCTGGACCGGATGCAGGGCTTGGTTCGGCAGGCGATGGACGAAGGCGCCATGGGCGTCGGCAGTTCGCTGATTTACGCCCCCGCCTCCTACGCGGAGACGGACGAACTGGTCGCACTGACTAGCGCAGCCGCAAAATGCGGCGGCATGTATATCAGCCATATGCGTTCCGAGGGCGATCGGCTCGAAGAAGCTGTCGAGGAACTGATCCAGATATCACGGCGGTCCGCTGCCCCGGCCGAAATCTATCATTTGAAGATGGCTGGACGCAACAATTGGGGCAAGCGCGAATCGGTCGTGCGCAAGATTGAGGCCGCCCGCGCCGAGGGTCTGCGCATTACAGCGGACATGTACAATTATACTGCCGGAGCCACCGGGCTCGATGCTGCGATGCCAACCTGGGTACAGGCGGGCGGTTTGGAAAGCTGGATCGAACGGCTCAAGGATCCCGCGATCCGTGCCCGCGTCGCCGCAGAAATGGCATTGCCGGCAAGCGACTGGGAAAACCTTTATTTCGGCGCTGGCCCGGACAAGATGATACTGGTCAACTTCAAGAGCGAAGCCTTGAAACCGCTGACCGGCAAGACACTGGCCGAAGTCGCCGCGATGCGCGGAACAACGCCTGAGGAAACGGCGATGGACCTTGTGGTGGAAGACGGATCCCGCGTCGGCACAGTTTATTTCCTGATGTCCGAAGACAATGTTCGCGAACAGATCAAGCTTCCGTGGATGAGTTTCGGTTCGGATGAAGCCTCGCAATCGGCAGAAGGTGTCTTCCTGCAATCTTCTGCGCATCCCCGAGCTTATGGTAATTTCGCACGCCTTCTGGGTCGCTATGTGCGCGACGAAAAGCTTATCACACTGCAGGAAGCAGTCCGCCGCCTTACATCATTGCCAGCGGGCAATCTTGGCATTCAGGGACGAGGCGAACTCAAGCCCGGCTATTTTGCTGATATTGTCGTGTTCGATCCAGCAACTATTATGGACCGCGCAACGTTCGACCAACCGCAGGAATATGCCACAGGCGTGCGTGACGTCTTGGTCAACGGAGTGGCGGTCCTGCGCAAAGGCGAACCTACCGGGGCGACGCCCGGCCGTGCGGTTCGAGGACCGGGCTGGAACCGTTGCCGATAGTAATCGCGCTGCCCGAATGAGTGTGAGGATCACTTACCCACTCCGCTTCTTTATGAGTGGCTGGCGGATTTCTGCAAACGGAGATATGACTGTTTCCCTCCCATAGTCAGACATTTAGCCGGTTTGTGCATTTCACCAGAAGCGGACCGTCAGCAAACGAGCCAGTAGCAGCCCCCTCTCATCCCTCTGCCACTGCCGAATTGGCCGCGCTCAGCACGGCGCGCACGCCGGCTGTGGCGACGTCTTCATCGATGCCGCAGCCCCAGATCGTGCGGTTGTCGGGCGTCACGCATTCCAGATAGGTCGCCGCGTTTGCATCGGTGCCCGCGCCGAGCGATTGCTGCGTGTAATCGACCACTTCCAGTTCAACGCCGAACACGTCGCGCATGGTCGCCATCACGCTGGAGATTAGGCCTTTTCCGCGCCCGCTCACACTCTGCTCTTGCCCATCCACCGCCACCTTGCCGGAGAAGATGCGCGTGCCGTCGGCCGCGCGGCTTTCCTCGTAATCGACCAGCTGAAAATGCTTGTCCGCGGTCTGCACGTGATAGGCGGTCTTGAACGCCTGCCAGATATCGTCTGCGTTGAGTTCCCGCGCTGCCTCATCCGCCAGTTTCTGGACATGGGCAGAGAAATCGCGCTGCATCGTCTTGGGCAGCTTAAGCCCCTGCCGCTGTTCCAGCACCCAGGCAAAGCCGCCTTTGCCGCTTTGGGAATTGACGCGGATGACCGCTTCGTAATTGCGCCCGAGGTCCGCCGGGTCAATCGGCAGGTAGGGCACGCGCCACGCCTCGTCATTCTGCTCTGCGCGCGCCTCGAAACCCTTTTTGATAGCGTCCTGATGGCTGCCGGAAAACGCAGTGTAGACCAGTTCCCCGCCATAGGGGTGGCGTTGGTGGACCGGCAAGTCGTTGCAATATTCGACCGTCTCGATAACCCGGTCGATGTTCGAGAAATCGAGACCGGGATCGATCCCTTGCGTGTAGAGGTTCAGCGCCATTGTCACGAGGCAGCAATTGCCGGTGCGCTCGCCATTGCCGAACAGGCAACCCTCGACCCGGTCTGCGCCCGCCATCAGGCCCAGCTCCGCCGCGGCGACGCCGGTGCCGCGATCGTTGTGGGTGTGGAGGCTGATCACCGCGCTTTCGCGGTTGGGCAAGTTGCGGCAGAAATACTCGATCTGGTCGGCGTAGATATTGGGCGTCGCCGCCTCAACGGTGGCGGGCAGGTTGAGGATGATCGGGTTTTCCGGCGTGGGCGCCAGCACTTTCATCACTGCCGCGCAGACCTCGAGCGAAAAATCCAGTTCCGCGGTGGAGAATGTTTCGGGCGAATACTGGAAATGCCACTGCGTATCGGGCTGTTTTGCCGCCTCGTCGCGCATTACCTTTGCCCCGGTCATCGCGATTTCACGCACCTGATCGCGGCTCATGCGGAACACGATATCGCGCCACGCCGGTGACACGGCGTTGTACAGGTGTACAATGGCTGCGCGTGCGCCGGTCAGGCTTTCGAATGAGGTGCGGATCAGGTCCTCGCGTGATTGCGTGAGAACCTGCACGATTACATCTTGCGGCACTGCGTCCGAGCGGACCAGTCCGGAGATAAAGTCGAACTCGGTTGCCCCTGCGCTGGGAAAGCCGACCTCGATTTCCTTCACGCCCACTTCGACCAGCAGATCGAAGAACCGACGTTTCTTCACCGCATCCATCGGATTGATGATCGACTGGTTGCCATCGCGCAGATCGGTCGAAAGCCAGCGCGGCGCGCTTTCAATCAGGCGCGAGGGCCATTGGCGATCGGGCAGGTTTATCTGGCCAAACGCGGCGTATTTGCGGGACGGATCGGTGAGCATGGGCATGGGCTAGACTTCTTGCGGTGAAGGATCGGGGAGGGCTGAGAACGGATCCCTTGGAAGGTCGACCCGTATCAGGCACACGCCCGGGTCTTCACCTCCAAGGGCGAATAAGTCGTAGGTCCAGAGTGCCGATATGCGTCATATTCACCATCTTGCCCATAATCAGTCGCCGTGCAACCTGTACCGTTACCTGTCGCAGCGGGACTTCGCCTAGCGTCAGCCGCAGCGCGCGTCGCGGATTACGCCAGTCCCGTCGAGCATGATGTTGAGGCGCGGGCTGGTCGGGTCAGGCCTGACGAAATCCGATCCGGATGCGAGGAAGCGGATCTGGTCAATGTCGGACGCAACTTCCATGATCGCATTGCGGGTCCCGTCGTCGGCGGGCTTGCCCAGGAACTGACCCATCCGGTTCGCGCCGCAATTTTCGCTGGCAGGATCGGTCGCGGTGCCGGGGGTGAAGGCTCCCGGCGCGGCGTTGGGCAATGGTTGCGCAACCTGCGGTGCCTGATCGCCTTGGGGAGCAGCGGACGTTCCATCGCCATTGATGCGCGCAGCAAAGTCATCCGCATTGTTCGAGGTATCCTCCTCTGCGCCGCCGCTGCACGCGGACAACATCACAAGCCCTGCGGCGGCAGCAACGGTGGCGATTCTGCTGATAAGCGTTCTATTCATTTGCGGTCCTTGGGGCGAGAGTTGGCATGCGCGGCTAAAGAGCCAGAACAGTGACCGTTTCATGACATATCCTGCGCGCGCTAGCGATAGCGCAGCCGCTCACGCGTTAACTGATCCACGCTGGTGACACCCATCAGGCGCATTCCACGCTCGATTTCATCCTTGAGGATGCCAAGCGCGCGCTCCACACCTTCCTGCCCAGCCGCCGCGAGAGCATAGAGATAAAGCCGTCCGCCGCTCGCAGCCGTCGCACCGGTGCACAACGCCTTGAGTGCATGGGTGCCGCGCCGAACGCCGCCATCGCAGATAATTTCGATCTCGCCGCCAACCGCATCGACGATCTCGGCCAGCTGGTCGAACGGCGCACGCGATCCGTCCAGCTGCCGCCCCCCGTGGTTGGAAAGCATGATCGCGTCGGCTCCGATTTCCACCGCGCGGCGCGCGTCGGCCACGCTCATGACGCCTTTCAGCACGAAGGTGCTGTCCCATTGTTCGCGGATTGCGGCGGCAGTGCTCCAGTCCATCGAGGTGTCGAGCATGGTGTTGAAATAGTCCGCAATGCTGACCGCCTGGCTCGACCCTTGCGAGATATGCGTATCGAGGTTGGGCAGGCGGAATTTCTCGCGAAACATATAGTCCAGCGTCCAGCGCGGGCGCGTGGCATAGCTCCAGATGCTAGACGGGGTGAAGCGGGGCGGGGTGGTAAAGCCGGATCGAAGGCACCGCTCGCGCTTGCCCGATACAATCGTATCCACCGTCAGCGCGAGCGCATCAAATTTCGCCGCCTGACATCGCTCTATCATGTGCGTGTTAAGGCCGGTGTCCTTGTGGACGTAAAGCTGGAACAGCTTTGGCCCGCTAGTCAGCGCCGCGATTTCTTCGATCGAACGGGTCGCAAGGCTGGAAATGCCGAACCACAGACCGAATTTATCAGCGGCCCGCGCAACCGCCGCCTCACCCTGCCAATGAAACGCGCGTTGCACGGCGGTGGGTGACAACATCAGCGGCAGCGCGCTTTTACGGCCCAAGATCATGCAGCTGGTGTCGATCTGCGCCACACCCGCCAGCACATCGGGCACAAGGTCAACGGTTTCATAGGCGACGGTGTTGCGCGCCTTGGTAAACTCATCGTCCGCTGCCCCGTCGATATAGTCGAACACCGGAAACGGCAGGCGCGCCTTTGCGAGCCTGCGAAAATCGTCAATATTGTGGCAATCCGTAAGACGCATATGCCTGTCGCCTTGGCCGATAGCGCAAATCAAGTCGACCCCTGAGCGGAATTGGTGCGATTGCGGTGGTGTTCGACAAATGTCGGGCCGCAAACTTCGTTCGAAAGTTTCCGGCCCGATCATATCCAGTCCTGGGTAGCGCCGATTACATCGCGTCTTGCAACTCGAATGCGGCGGTGATGTTCAGTTTAACATCATTTCCGATCAAACCCTGACCGTAATTGATGCCCCAATCGGTGCGGTCGATCGCGGCGCGAGCTTCGAAACCGACGGTTTGCTTCTTGCTGTACGGATTGATGCCTGCGCCGGTAAACTGGACCAAGAGCGTTACTGGGCCGGTTTTGCCGTTCATTTCCAACATCCCCGAAACATTCGCGGTCGTATCGCTGGTGCGCGTGACACTGCTCGATGTGAACTTGGCCATTCCCGGCGCAGGGCCAAAGAAATCGGGCGCTGCCCCATCCTTGCCCGGGCGCAGCAAGTGGTCCTTCAGGCCTTGGGCTGCGACGGTCACGTCCGCAATCGGCACCATGATTTCGAACTTGGCATCGGTGATATTGGCCGGGTCCATCGTAATTGTTCCCGAAACATCGCCGAAAATGCCGAAATAATCGTTGAAGCCGAAATGGTTGACGCGCCAGCCGACCAGAGTGTGCACCGGGTCTAGCGCATACGTGCCCGCTGCGACCCTGCTCGCATCGACGATACCGGGGGACTGGGGGGCGCCATCCTGCGCGAAAATCGCAGGGGCGGCGAGGATTGAGCACGTAACCGCTGTGGTGCTGGCAACGGCAGCAAGGGCGATTGTGCGAAATGCGTTCGGCATCGGATGGGGCCTTTCGTTGTTAAACTTACTCTTTGTTAACCGGCATTTCCGCCGCACGTTCCGCTTTGTGTGATTGTCCGATTCAGCAGCCGGGATAAACGTCTTTCATCCGCCCCATCAGATCGGCGCGGGAATATTGTGGTCCGGGGTCGATTGCCGGGCATGGCTTGTAGGCGGGGTCTTGCGCAAGGCACCCGATACCGCACACTTGGATGGCGCGCACCGCGTCCGCATCAATCCGCCAGAACCGTCCCCCGGGAGTGGCGACATAACCGTCCATCCCGCTCGCCGCGTCGCTTTCCAGATCGAGCAGGGACGGGACTTCGCTGTCATACTTGTCATTGTGCGCCGCATGGGTGTGAAAACTGGCGACGGGGCGCATGCCTGGCTCGTCGAAATAGGATATGCCACAACTCGCCTCATCTCCGGGCCGCGGGGGCGATGCACCTAGATCGCCATTGCTGTCTTCGAAGATGACACCACACAGTTCGATGTCGTTGGCAAAGGACTGCTGTTGCAGCGCGTCCAACTGCGTGCGCGCGAAGGACTGAATCTCGTCCTGTGTCACCGTGATTACGAAATCATCGGCATCCTTTTGACCAAACCATGCCTGCGCAACGATCACCGCCCAGGCGATCGCGCACAATCCGAATATAATTGTTGTGGAGCGAGCGTTCATCACGATGCGCTCCGTGACGTCAATCCTTCGATTTGTCGATCAGCTTGTCGAAAGAAATAGAAGCCCGCTGCCTATTCACATGCGACAGATGTAATCACATCTTCGCCATCCATGCGCACAACCAGACGCTGCATTTCGCGATCATCCGTCAACTCGTCTTCGGGAGTGATCCACTTTACGTTGACGAGCGGTGCGACAGTTTCCAGCAATTCAGAGCGCACTTCGTAGTCGACGGTTTTTCCGACAAAGGGCTGCGCGAGACCAGCATTGCAGCTCGCCGGATCTTTTCGCCCTTGATCGGACGCGATAGCGATATCGTCCCGTTCGTAATCCAACGCCACGTCCACCGGTTCTGCAGGGTTGGGCGGGCTTCCCTCGTCAACGGCATCTCCGCATGAAGACAAGATGCAGGCTGAAAGGATGGTTGCTAAAAAAGGCAGGGGTGCGGTTTTGAAGGTCATGCCCTTACAAACCCGCAACCCCGTTGCTGTTCCGATTTTTCCTAGTTCTTTGCCTTGTCGACCAGCTTGTTTGCACCGATCCACGGCATCATGGCGCGAAGCTCCGCCCCGGTCTTTTCGATTGGATGCGCTTCGGCAGCCTTCCGCGCAGCCTTCAGTTCGGGTTGCCCTGCACGGTTATCGAGCACAAAGTTCTTCACGAACCGGCCCGATTGAATGTCGGCCAGCACGCGCTTCATTTCCGCCTTGGTTTCATCGGTGATGATGCGCGGGCCGGTCGTGATATCGCCATATTCGGCGGTGTTGCTGATCGAATAACGCATGTTGGCGATGCCGCCTTCATACAGCAGGTCGACGATTAGCTTGGTTTCGTGGAGGCATTCGAAATACGCCATGTCCGGCGCGTAACCCGCTTCGGTCAGGGTTTCGAAACCGGCCTGGATCAGGTGTGTGATCCCGCCGCACAGCACCGCCTGTTCGCCGAAGAGATCGGTCTCGCACTCTTCTTTGAAGTTGGTTTCGATGATCCCCGAACGCCCGCCGCCAACGCCGCTGGCATAGGCGAGTGCGATATCGTGCGCCGCGCCGCTCGCATCCTGATGGATCGCGATCAGACACGGCACGCCGCCACCCTTCTGGTATTCGGAGCGCACGGTGTGGCCCGGCCCCTTGGGCGCGATCATGATAACGTCGATATCAGCAGGCGGTTCGATCAGGCCGAAATGCACGTTGAGGCCGTGCGCAAAGGCGAGCGCGCTGCCCGGCTTCATATTGCCAGCCAGATCGTTTTCCCAAATGCTTGCCTGATGCTCATCGGGGGCAAGGATCATGAGGATATCGGCCCATTTGGCCGCTTCGGTGTTGGACAGCACCTTGAACCCGGCGCCTTGCGCCTTTTTCGCGGTGGCAGAGCCTTCGCGCAGGGCAATCGCCACTTCGGTGACGCCACTGTCGCGCAGGTTCTGTGCGTGGGCATGCCCCTGCGAGCCGTAGCCGACAATGGCGATCTTCTTGGACTTGAGCAGGCCAAGGTCGGCGTCGGCGTCGTAGTAAACTTTCATCAGATCTCTCTCTTATGCGTTGTGTCCATTGAAATTGGTCAGGCCTCCTCGGCCCCGCGCATCATGCCGACCACGCCGGATCGGCCCACGCTGACAAGGCCAAGCTCGCGCATCAGCGCGATGAAGCTGTCGATCTTATCCGGAGCGCCGGTTAGTTCGAAGACGAAGCTGTGGATCGTCGTATCGACCACCTTGGCGCGGAACAGTTCGGCGATGCGGAGCGCCTCCACCCGCTTGTCACCCGTGCCTGCCACCTTGATCAGCGCCAGTTCGCGCTCGACATGCGGGCCAGCGGCGGTGAGGTCGATGACCTTGTGCACCGGCACTAGCCGTTCCAGCTGCGCCTCGATCTGGTCGATCACCTGCGCTGGACCGTTAGTTACGATGGTGATGCGGCTGACCGCGTGATCGTCCGAGATATCGGCCACCGTGAGGCTGTCGATATTGTATCCGCGCGCGGTAAACAGGCCGGTGATCTTCGCAAGGATGCCCGGCTCGTTATCGACCGTGACGGCAAGGACATGCCGTTCGGAGGCTGCTTGGGTAATTTTCATTTGGTTACCTTCCGCACGGCTTCAAGAAAGTCCGGCCATTGTGCTGGATCGGCAGTCTTTGTTGGACCGAGCTTGTCACCATATTGAATGTCTGAAAGCAAGCAGCCGATCGGATCGTCGAGTCCGGCGCGACTACCACGTTTCCAATATGCGTCGAGAAATTCAAACATGGCACGATATGCGTCGCCGACGCTGATAGTCGAATTTTCTTCCATCAGACCAGTGCCTTGGCTTCATCATCCATCGTGCCATCGACCTTGTCGCCATAAAGCATCATGTCGGTATGCGCCGCGCCCGACGGGATCATCGGCAGGCAGTTGGCGTCCTGCGCGACAAGGCAATCGACCATCACCGGTCCATCGTGCTCCAGCATTTGCGCGATGCCTGCGTCCAGTTCATCCGGGCCGGTGATGCGAATGCCCTTCCAGCCGTACGCTTCGGCCAGCTTCACGAAATCGGGCAGACTGTCGGAATAACTGTTGGAATACCGGCTTTCATACGTCAGTTCCTGCCACTGGCGGACCATGCCCATGTATTCGTTATTAAGAATGAACACCTTGATCGGCAGGCGATACTGGCTGGCGGTGCCAAGTTCCTGAATGTTCATCTGGATGCTCGCCTCGCCCGCGATGTCGATCACGAGCGCATCGGGGCAGCCCAGCTGCGCTCCGATAGCCGCGGGCATTCCATAGCCCATCGTGCCAAGCCCGCCGCTGGTCAGCCATTTGTTGGGGCTTTCAAACCCGTAATACTGCGCCGCCCACATCTGGTGCTGACCCACCTCGGTCGAAATGATCGGTTCGCGCGCGTGGGTGAGGGCATGCAGCCGCTCAATCGCCTTTTGCGGCATGATCATTTCAGGGTGCTTGGCGGATTTTTCGGGATAGGCCAGGCATTCGCGCGCACGCCATCCGGTGATGCGCGCTTTCCATTCGCCAAGATCCTGCGGCTTGCGAGTGCCCCACGCCTCTATCAGCTGTTCAAGAACGGTCGCGCAATCGCCGACTATGCCCATTTCGACTGGCACCGTCTTGTTGATCGAACTGCGATCGATATCGATGTGGATCTTGCGCGAGCCCGGTGAAAATGCATCCAGCCGCCCGGTCACGCGATCATCAAAGCGCGCGCCGACGCACACCATCACGTCGGAGCGGTTCATCGCCATGTTCGCTTCGTATGTGCCGTGCATCCCCAGCATGCCGAGGAAATCCGGGTGCTGGCTGGGAAAGCAACCAAGGCCCATCAGTGTCGAAGTAACAGGAGCGCCGGTCAAATCCTGAAACCGGCGCAGGAGCGCGCTGGCTCGCGGTCCGGAATTGATCACGCCGCCGCCGGTGTAAAAGATCGGCCGCTGCGCATTGGCGATCATGTCGATTGCTTCGGCAATCTGTTCTGCCGGCGCGGCCATCTGCGGGATGTTGCGGTGAATGGCGGGAGATTTCTGGCGGAATTGCCTCTCCGCCACGGCGATCTGCACATCTTTGGGAATGTCGATGACCACGGGGCCGGGGCGGCCAGTGGTGGCGATGCGAAACGCCTCCTGAATGACGCCCGCGAGGTTTTCGGGGTCTTTCACGAGGTAATTATGCTTCGTGCAATGGCGCGTGATGCCGATCGTGTCGGCTTCCTGAAACGCATCCGTTCCGATCAGCGCGGTCGGCACCTGTCCGGTGATGACCACCATCGGGATTGAATCCATGAAGGCATCGGCGATGCCAGTGACAGCATTGGTTGCGCCGGGGCCGCTGGTAACCAGCACTACACCCGGTTTGCCGGTGGCGCGCGCGTACCCTTCGGCGGCGTGCGCCGCCCCCGCTTCGTGGCGGACAAGGATGTGACGGATGCGCTCATCGCCGAACAACTCGTCATAGATCGGCAGGACCGCGCCGCCCGGATATCCAAAGACGAATTCAACGCCCTGATCGATCAGGCCCTGAACCAGTATGGCGGCGCCGCTCTGTTTCTTGCCAGAGGGGTTGGCGGCGGCGGGTTTCTGGGAGATGGACTCGCCCGGCACAAATACTTCCTTCCAGTCATCGTTCAGGCCGCGATATTGGCGCGGCCTCTTTGCGCATGTGATTCAGCGCGGCTTTATCAGACAACAAGGCCCGGCGAACCCCCGAGGTAAAAGGGAATTTCGTCGGGCCTTTGCGCGGCTCGATACTGA
>JBBRVR010000056.1:0-19352 GCA_038246695.1 Sphingomonadales bacterium | reverse complement strand
TGACCGGATGCTGGAAATGGCTGGCGGTACTGTAGGCCTGGGCGATCTTGGCAAGGTGCCGTTTTCGGGCGACTAGATCATCGGCTTAACCATCGAAGCGATCGGTGAGCATGTGCGGGGTCGCCAATCCTGCCACAATTCCCGCTGCAATCGCCACCGGGACCACGCCGCTGGTGACGGCAAAGCCGATGGCACACACTCCCACGATCGCGACGACAGTAGGCGCCGCGCAGGCGCGAATGAATGCCCGCGAGCCCCAGTCGTTGCACAGACGTGCAGTCACTGGCAGCGCGTGAAGCGCAAAAAACACGAAGGCAACCGCCAGAACCGGATGCAGGATCAGGGTTGCAAGCGCGCAAACCAGGCACATAACGCCAGATCCGAGGGCTCGGCTGGCAGCCAAAAACCCGGCCGCCAGTCCGGCAACGCCCACGCCAGCGCAGATGGCAAGGAAGGGCGCCGGAATCGTCGCGCCCGTGATCGCAGCGAAGATGGCGCGCGTCGCATCGGGCTGGAACAGCGCCGAGCCGCCAATTGCCAACGCCGCAACGCTGAACCGCGCCAAGCCCGGCTCGCCCGTGTCGCTGACCGTGAAGTGCCACAGGGATAGGCTGAGAAACAGCGCCAGCGCGCTCAAGGGCGCGACCATCCAGAACGCAGCGACGGCAGCGGCGGCAAACAGATAAGCAAGTGTCTGGCTTGGCCCGATGATCCGAATGCCATCGCGATCCTCGATTACCGCTCCATGCGCAACGCCGAGGACGAAAAACAGCGCCGCCAAGCCAACAGCAGTTGCTGTGCCAGCCGCCTGTGCGCCCAATGCGACGATGAATAGCCAGACAACCCGGCTTCCCGCAAATGCAGGAAGCCGGGTGCCGATCTGACGCAAGGCTACGTCAGTCAAGGCGGTCAGTCGCCACGTGCGGACGCAACAGCAGAAGCCTGCGGTGTTACATCGAGCGCTTCCATTGCGGGGACATATCCCTCGAACGCGCTGCGACGCAGGACATAGCGGCTCAGGATGATGCCATAGACCAGCTTCGACGAGATATCGGCAATCGAATACAGCAGCTGGCGAACAACCACCACATCGCCGGTAAAGCCAAGCTGCGGCAGGGCATAGGCGATCGGATAGAGACCCCACGTCGCAAGGAAGTAATACCAGATGTTCTTGGGCCAGGGCTTCAACTCCGCCGGGCTTCTTTCCACGCCGCGATTGATCACGCCGCGCACTTCGATGATCAGCCACACGAAGAACAGAGTGGAAATCACACCCCAGAAATTAAGCTGGGCCCAGTCACCCGCCTCACCGAATTGCCCGTACAGGCCGGTCCACACCATCAACAGCGCAGGGATAATCATGCGGATGCTGCGGCGATGCAGTTCAGGCCGCGGCAGGCCGAATGCGATCGCAAGCTGGGTCAACAGGATCGGGACAGTGATCGTCCAGTTGCCATAGCGAAATGCGTTGGTGAACGTCTCGCCTTCGGCAAGGGGTCGATAAAGACCGCCGACAAATTCATAGCTGCTTTGCCACAAGGTAAACTCGCGCATCAGGCTGAGACCGGCTGACGCCATGACGACCGCCGAAAGGATGGGCACGACCCGGTATCGCGGTGCCAATTGCAGACTTGTCATGAGAAAATACAGGATGAACGCAAAGTGCGCTCCATAGCTTACCATCAGGATCAGCGATCCCATGGTGTATTGGCCTGCGGTAAGGCTGATGATGTTCTCGATATTGCCGAGAGCTTCCGCGGTGACAGGTGTTGCCATCCATAAAATCCTTTTGAGTTTGGCGCTGGCGAAAATTTCCGCCGGTTTCGAGGCAACCAATACCGCGTTGGCCGGTTTGGTTCCCTTACCATCACTTATTTCAAAGGCAGGATCGCTGTGGCATCGGGCACCCCATTACAAAACGTTCGTGGCTGGCTGTTGCACCGGGTCTGGACCAATTACTGGTCGATCGCGGCGATTGCGACAATTCTGGCACCGATAACCGTGCTGCTGGTTTTGCAGATGGACCGCGCCTTTCTGACAGACGCGCTGATAGCGCGCGACCTGACACCGGTCGCCTCTGCTGATACCGCGCGTGATTTTGCAGGGATTGCGGCGGGGATCGATACAGCGTTCATGACCCTCTATTTCTCGATCACCTTGATCGTCCTGAGCATGGCCGCCGGAAATCTGGGTGTGCGGCTGATTGATCGCTGGCTCGAAAAATCACTGGTGCGAATAACGATCTCCGTACTCTCGTTCTCGCTTGTCGCCTCATTAGGCACGATGCTCGCGATTGATCCGGACGCAGTAATCTCGCAGACGCCCCTCGGGCTGGTGCTGTTGGTCTTCGGCCTGCAACTTGCTGCGATCACGACCTTGTGCGTCGCGCTGTACGATCTGGGCCGGACGATGTTTATCGACACTTCGATCGCGGCGCTCGCCAACGATGCAAAACTCAGTGAGATCCCGATTGTTTCGAAGAAGTGTGGCGGCGACGACTTTGTCGAGACGATCACAGCGACACGGGCCGGTTATATAGAAGGCACGGATATCGGTCGGATTGTGCAGAAGGTGCAGGGTCAGTGCAACCGTGTCCGCATTCTGGCCAGCGCAGGGATGCACGTGCTCGAGGGTCAGGCCCTGGTGCAGCTCAGCGCACCGTTTGATGACGCAGAGGCGATCCGGCAGTGTATTCCCATCGGGGAAAACCGCTCCAACAGCGAGGGGACCGTGTATCAGGTGAGGCTGCTGGTCGAGATTGCGGCCCGCGCCCTGTCACCGGCTATTAACGACTTTTACACCGCGCTCGCGTGTGCAGATGGCCTGGCCGAGGTAATTTCAGCCAGCCGGGATCGCTGGATCGATGATGGCGATATCGCGGCCTATGCCGATGACCCACGCTTTGAGCTTCCGGGGCGGGACTTCAAGGGTTTGTTCGAAGATCCCCTGAACGCGTTTCGCCAGGCCGCCTGCCAATATCCCTCGGTGAGCATCAGAATGATCGACAATTATCGCAGGATTTGTGAGACTCTGCATCAAAACGATCGGTCCGAAGGGTTTATCCTGATGCTGGCCAAACTCGCACGTGATCTGGCAGAGCATGCGCAGCAGGTGACGCAGTTCGATCGCGACAGCCAAGATCTGAGCGCAACATGGCGCGATTTTGAGGCTTTGATCGGAGAGTGGAACATCACCCTTTCAAATTGACGCTTCAATTGCGTTTCCCGCGCGCCACGACCAGCGCCGCGGCGACCAGCACCATCCCGGTAACATCCAGGGCGCTCAGCACCTCGCCGAACACCGCATAGCCAACGACAGCCGCCACCGCAGGTTGCGTCAGCAGCGCCAGCCCGATGATCAGCGGGGGGAAGTAACCCAGTGAATAGACGAGCAACCCCTGACCGATAAGCTGGCTCACAATGAACAACCCGACCACAGGGGTCCAGTCCCCCGGCCACACCGGTTCACCCAGCGCCAGCGCCAGCACCAGCAGCACGGGACACGCGAACACGCTGACCCAGACCAGCAGGCTCCACGATCCGAACGCACCGCGCGCGCGCTGAAGCGCCAACAGATACACCGCATACAGCAGCCCAGCGGCAAGGCAGAACAGATCGCCCGCCAGCGTTGCGGTTGAGATTTCGAGGCTGTGTCCCATCAGGATCGCCGCCCCGCCCAGCGCAAATGCTATCGCCAGCCATTCCAGTCCGCGCGGCAGCATCCGGCTTGCGATAAAGCCCCAGAACAGCAGCACGATCGATCCGGCATTGCCGAACAGCGTCGCATTGCCCAGCCGCGTCATGCCGATGCCGACATGCCAGCTGGCGAGATCCAGCGCGAAGGTCACCGCGCCCAGCGCCACCATTGCCAGCGTCTTTGCGCCCATGCCGCCCAGCCGTTGTCCGCTCATCCGGGCGAACACCATCAGAAATGGCAGCGCCAGAAACAGCCGCCAGAACGCTGCGCTGACCGGGCCGGTATCCGCCAGGCGCACGAACCACGGACCCAAAGCCAGCGCGATATTGCCGCCGAGCAACGCCGCCAGCAACAGCCCTGCCTTCAGGCCAGACAGCTTTGCTTGTGGGGCCGCACCGCTTTCCATGCTTGCGCCCTAGCCCGCCCTTCCCCAAGTGGATAGCCAAGTTGAAACCCGACAGGAGGAAATCCCCCAATGCATCACCAAGCCTTGTTCAAGCCGCTCAAGATGGGTGCGCTGAATGCGAAAAACCGCATCTTCATGGCCCCGCTCACCCGTGGGCGCGCCGCCGAACCGATGTTCGTGCCCAACGCCCTGATGGGCACCTATTACCGCCAGCGCGCGGGCGCAGGGATGATCCTGACCGAGGCGACCGGCATCAGCCGCGAAGGGCTTGGCTGGCCCAGCGCGCCGGGCATCTGGTCGGATGAACAGGTCGAAGCGTGGAAGCCGATCGTGAAGGGCGTGCAAGATGATGGCGGTCTGATCGTCATGCAGCTGTGGCACATGGGCCGGATCGTCCACCCCGTGTTCCTCGATGGAAACCCGCCCGTTTCCGCCAGCGCGACAACCGCGCCGGGCGAAGCGCACACGCCGCAGGGCAAACTGCCTTACGCAGAAGCGCGCGAAATGACGCATGAGGATATCGCGCGCACCATCGCGGATTATCGGCACGCCGCTGAGAACGCGAAGAAAGCAGGCTTTGACGGGGTGCAATTGCATGGCGCCAATGGCTATCTGATCGATCAGTTCCTGCGCGACCAGACCAATTTGCGCACCGATGAATATGGCGGAAGCCCGGAAAAACGAACCCGTTTCATGCGTGAAGTGCTGGAAGCGCTGATCGATGTCTGGGGCGTGGACCGCGTTGGCATCCGCCTGTCGCCCAACGGCGATTCGCAGGGCACCGATGACAGCAATCCGCCCGCAACATTCGGCGCGGCAGCCAAAGTTTGCGAGGAACTGGGCCTGGCGTTTGTCGAATTGCGCGAACCCGGACCCGAAGGCACCTTTGGCCGCACCGATGTGCCAAAGCAAAGCCCGTTGATCCGCGAGATCTATTCAGGCCCGCTGATCCTCAATTCCGATTACGGCGCGCAGGAAGCCGAAGATGACGTGTCGAGCGGGAAGTGCGATGCGGTCACATTTGGCCGGCCCTATATCTCCAACCCCGATCTGGAAAAGCGGATCGCGGCGGGCGCGCATTTCAACCCGAACAAGGATGTGCCCAAAAGCTGGTACTTCCCGATTGCCGAAGGGTATGTCGACTACCCGACGCTGGCAGAGGAAGAACAGGCCGCCGCCTGATCGCGGAAGGTTAAATCTTGGCCGGGGGCACAGCGACTTATCGCGCGGTGTCCTCGGCCCCTTCATCTTCGGAAGCGCTGTCCTCGCCCGGCGGCACATCTTCGCCATCAGCGCCATCTTGCGCGCCTGTTTCGGCGGGATCACCTTCTACCGAACCGCCCTCTTCGGGTGAGAGTATCGCAGGCGGCGACTGCGAAGTCAGCGAATCTAGCGGCAGCATATCGTCACTGATCGTGCCGCCCAGCACCTCGCCAGCCGCTTTACCACCTTGAGCGACCGCTGCTGCATCGCCTTGCGCAGCCTCATCGCCGCAGGCCGAAAGCGCCAATGCACCCGCCAGCGCGCTCGCCATTACCAAACTTGCAATTATCCGCATGTGTTGCGTCCCGCCTTGTCCAGCGCATGAAAGAAATCGGGCGCGTTCGCGCGCAGCGCAGCGTCCCATTGAGCCGTGGTGACCCCCTTGCCAAGCCGAGTAAGGCTCGTCACGCCAAATTCCTCGATCCCGCATGGTATGATGCCGCCAAAATGCGACAGGTCGGGATCGAGATTGACCGCGAAGCCGTGCATAGTGACCCAACGGCGCACGCGCACGCCGATGGCGCCGATCTTTGCCTCGCGCCCGTCAATGTCGCGCGTCCAGATGCCGACGCGCCCCTCGGCCCGCCACGCATCGATGCCGAAATCGGAAAGCGTCGCGATCACCCAGCCTTCAATCGCGTGGACGAAACAGCGCACATCCTTGCCGCGCCGGTTCAGGTCCAGCATCAGATAGGCGACGCGCTGGCCCGGCCCGTGATAGGTGTAACGCCCGCCGCGTCCGGCCTCGATCACCTCGAACCGGGGATCGACCAGTTCAGCGGGATCGGCGCTCGTCCCTGCGGTATAGACCGGCGGATGTTCCAGCAGCCAGATTTGCTCGCCCGCCTCGCCCGCTGCAATCGCGCAATTGACCGTCTGCATCGCCTCCAGCGTAGCCGCATAGGGCAACAGATCGGGGTGGTGGATCCATTCCACCCCTTCGCTGTCTGCATCTTTCAGGGGCGCTTTGCTTGCCATGCAGCGTGGGTGGGGGCATTGGCGGGGCAGATCAAGAGCCAAGACGCACAGGGACCGCGATTTTGCCAGAACAAACGCCGGATAAAGCTGCGGATGCCGCCGCGAAGCTGGACATGAATGCGGCATGGGCACGCGGGGTGGTGCTGCTGCGTGAAAACCGGCAATTACTCTGCCTGATGGCGGGTATGTTCATACTCTTGCCCAGCGCCATGATAACCTTTGCACTGCCCGAAAACTCCGCGCTTGCGGGCCCGATAGGCGTGATGTTCGATCCCGCCGCCAGCGAGGCGGCCCGTCTGCGAGCGAGTGAGGCAATCGCCACCATGCTCGCCCCCTTCATCGCATGGTCGGGGATCGTCACCGTCGTCCAGCACATCGGCTATGGCGCGATGATGGCGCTGATGGGCCGCGCGCGTCCGACCGTGGGGCAAGCGATTGTGATCGGCCTGAAGGCCATCCTGCCCGTAATCGCTGCGCTGATCGTTTTCTTCATCGGGTTGTATGGTGTCCTGTTGCTGACGGGATTGATCTTCCTGCCACTCGGTCAGGCGGCGTCAGCCTTCCTGGGATCAATCGCTGGCGTTGCGATTGCGCTGTTCATGACTGCGCGGCTATCCCTTACCCTGCCCGCAATGGCGCTGGAGCGGCAATTCAACCCGTTCAAGGCGTTGCTGCGATCGTGGCGGCTCACCGCGCGCGGGCGCGGCAATGTGTTCGGGTTCTGGATGCTGTTGATCGTTGCCTATGCCGTGATCCTGATCCTGGTGAGCGCGATTTCCAACGTGCTGGCCGCGATTGTCGGCGATACCACTGGCGGCACATTGATCGTCGGATTGATCGGCGGGCTGTATGCGATGGCGTGGGGCATGCTGATATCGGCGCTGGCGGTGGCCATGTTCCAGCAGCTGGCGGGGCCGGACAGCGCAGAGGTGGCAGAAGTCTTCGAATGAGCATGTCTGCGCAAGGCGTTGCGGCGAAGCCCGCTCTGGCCTAGCGCATCCGGCATGGCCGACGCTGACATCAATCCTGCACGTAGCGCCGCCGCGGCCAAGCCTATCTCCAATTCGCGCATGGCGTTGCTGTTCACCGTCATGCTGGTGACGGCGGCGGGCAACACCGCGATGCAATCGGTCATGCCCTCCATCGGCACCGCGCTGAAGGTCAACGATGTCTGGATCAGCCTGGCCTACAGCTGGTCGGCGCTGTTGTGGGTGGTGTGTGCGCCGATCTGGGCGCGGCGATCCGACCAGCGCGGGCGCAAGGCGATGATGGCGCTGGGGCTGATCGGATTTGTCACCTCGATGACGCTGTGCGGGATCGCGCTGTGGGCCGGACTTGCCGGGTGGCTCACCGCGATGACCGCACTGATTGCCTTTGCCGCCGCGCGCAGCCTGTACGGCGGGTTCGGCAGCGCCGCACCACCTGCGGTGCAAGCCTATGTCGCATCGCGCACCCCGCGCTCGCAACGCACGCAGGCGCTCTCGCTGATTGCATCGAGCTTTGGTCTGGGCACTGTGATCGGTCCGGCGCTTGCCCCGCTGATGGTGCTGCCGTTCCTGGGGCTGGGACTGGTCGGGCCGTTCATCTGCTTTGCGCTGATTGGGTTGGCTGCGCTCATTCTGCTGCGCTGGCGGCTTCCCAATGACGAGCCGCAATTCGCCGTGCGCGGGCGGGTGCATCAGGCACCCTATGCCAACGGATCGGGCGGCGCGCCAGATGAAAGCACCTCAGACGCGAACGAGGACGAAGATGACGAGGATGACGTGCCTGCCGGGCCGCCCGGTGCCAATCTGCGCTGGTTCGAGCCGCGCCTTCGCCCCTGGGTGATCGCCGGGTTGATGGGCGGCCACGCACAGGCAATGATCCTTGGCATCTCGGGCTTTCTCGTGCTTGACCGATTGGGTCTGCGCGATACCCCGGCTGAAGGTGCAGGGCCGGTCGGTCTGGTGTTGATGAGCGGCGCGATTGCGACTCTGCTGGCGCAATGGGGGCTGATCCCGCGTTTCGATCTGGGGCCGCGCGCTGCGACCTTGTCCGGCATTCTGGTGGCCGCTTGCGGCGCTGCATTGCTGGGCGCGGCGGGCGATCTGCACACCATTGCGCTGGGCTATGCCATTGCGTCGCTGGGATTTGGCCTGTTCCGTCCGGGCACCACTGCTGGCACATCGCTCGCGGTGAGCCGAGCAGAGCAGGGGCAGGCATCGGGCATCGTCGCCAGCGTTGCCGGAGCGAGCTTTATCTACGCGCCAGCGCTGGGCGTGTGGCTGTATAACGCGCACGAAACGATGGCCTTTAGCCTGATTGTGATGCTGTGCCTGGCCGTCGCACTGTTCGGCTGGCGCGGATTGCAGGCCGACAATATGCTGACCACGGATGGCGACTAGAGGATACCAAGCACCCGATCCTGCGGTCGGCACAGCGCAACGCCTTTTTCGGTTTCGACCAGCGGACGCTCGATCAGGATCGGATCGGCTACCATCGCATCCAGCACCGTGTCCGCATCCGCATCGGTGAGGCCGCGCTCCGCTGCATCGGTGCCGCGCACGCGCAAGGCTTGCTGCGGGGTGATCCCGGCATCGGTATAAAGCTGCGCCAGTTTCTCGCGGGTCGGAGGCGTTTTGAGATACTCGACAACCGTAAGATCGACCTGCGACAGGTTCTCCAGTATCGCCAATGTCTTGCGCGAGGTGCCGCATTGGGGGTTATGCCAGATGGTGGCTTTCACGAGTGTTTTCTCCGCAGTTTACTGGCCATCGCGATAGGCGGTCGACCTCAAAAATACCACCCGCAAAGGTTTTGCGAATAGTTCGCAAAAACTTGTTGCGTTTGCGATTGGCTTGCAATAGCGGTTCCCCAGAGACGGAAGGAACCCCATGAACACGAAGTTTGCGAGCATTGGCGCGCGCACTGCCATGATGATCGGTTGTGCGACAATTGCTTTCCCTGCAGCCGCTGAAAATATGTCCGAAGACACCTCGGAAAATCCTTCCGAAAGCCGGGCCGCCCCGGCGACAAGCGTTCTCGCTCAATCCGGCCCGCTGCTTGAAACCGCAGAGGGTAGCATCGTCGTTCTGGGCGACGTGCTGTATTCCAACGAGATCAACGCGGTAAAGACGCCCACCCCGATCATCGACGTGCCGCAATCGCTGTCCATCACCACCGCCGATCAAATCGTGAGGCAGGGTTTCGACAGCATTGCCGATATCGTGCTCTACACCCCCGGCGTCACCAATTCGCAGGGCGAAGGGCACCGCGATTCGGTCGTCTTTCGGGGCGTGCGATCGACCGCCGATTTCTTCGTCGATGGGGTGCGCGATGATGTGGAATATTATCGCGGGCTGTACAATCTGGAGCAGGTCGAAATCCTGCGCGGTCCCAACGCGTTGCTGTTCGGGCGCGGCGGCACCGGCGGGATCGTCAATCGCGTCACGAAAAAGGGTGTGATCGGCGACCAGTTCGTCGGATATCGCGCCAGTATCGACACGTTCGGCGCGTTCGATATCTGGGCCGATGTCAACATCGCGACAGGGGAGACATCGGCGTTGCGGATCAACGCGGCGTATGAAAACCTCAACAATCACCGCGATTTCTTCGACGGCGAACAGATCAGCATCAACCCGACCTTCCGCGCGGAGATCGGTGATGCAACAACCATCGACCTGTCTTACGAATTCGTCGATCACGAACGCTTCATCGACCGCGGCATTCCGGCGGGCAGCGATGGCCGCCCGCAGCGCGAATTGCAGGACATCACCTTTGGCGATCCGGAAAACAATTTCACCACGTTTCAGGCGCATGTCCTGCGCGCGACCGTGCAGCACAGCTTTGCCGACAATGTGAAAGGCAATCTGACTGCGTCCTATGGCGATTATGACAAGCTGTATTCCAACTACTTTCCCGTCGGCTTCAACGAAGCAACCAACGTGGTCGCGCTCGACGGCTATATCGACACGACGCACCGCGAAAACCTGATCGTTTCGGGCAATCTCATCGGCGAATTCGATACCGGCGGGATCGGCCACACGCTGATCGTGGGCGGCGAATTCGTCGACACATCTAACGACAACGACCGATTCAATGTCGTGTTCGACACAGCCGTTGCAGATCGCCGACGCGCCGATCTCGAATTCTTTTCCGCCACCCGACCGCTGATGTTGCGCGGCAATGTCGGCACTCTCGCCGATGGCCGAACAACCACGGCGACGTTCTCCGCACTGAATGACGACACGCAGGCCAATCTGTCCGTCTTCTCGGCCTATATTCAGGACGAGGTGCGCGTGACCGACTGGCTGAGGCTGGTGCTGGGTGCGCGGTTCGACCGGTTCGAGATCGATGTGCTCGATCAGCGCACGGGCATCGCCCGTACCCGCACCGATGAGGAAGTGACCCCGCGTCTTGGCGTCATTGTGAAGCCGCAGGAAAACATCTCGATCTATGGCAGCTATTCGGAAAGCTTTCTGCCGCGGTCGGGCGATCAGTTTGCGGACATAAACCCGCCTGCCGATGCTCTGGCACCTGATACGTTCTCCAATCTTGAGCTGGGCATCAAGTGGGACATCCGCCCCGGCATCGCCTTCACCGCCGCCGCGTTCGAGATCGAGCAATCATCGCCGCTGGTGTCGGACAACAATCCCGGCACGCTGGATGTGATCGATTCGAAGATTCAGGGCTTTGAGCTGCAATTGCAGGGGCAGGTCACCGACTGGTGGTTCCTCAACGCCGGATACAGCTATCTCGACGGGGAGCAGGTGAACCTTGCTGGCCCCATCGGTCGACGGCTGCGCGAATTGCCGGAAAACACGTTTTCGATCTGGAACAGTTTTCAGGTGAATGATCGACTGGGCTTTGGCGCGGGGCTGACCGCACAGGATGACAGCTTTGCCGATAACGCCAACACCGCCACCCTGCCCGCGTATGCGCGCGTTGATCTGGCCGCGTTTTACGATGTGTCGGACAATGTGCGGCTGCAGGTGAACGTCGAAAACCTGTTCGATGCGCTGTATTTCCCTAACGCACATTCCGCGAACGAGTTAACCGTGGCGCCGCCGCTGAACGCTCGGTTCACGATTACCGGCAGGTTCTAGGGCGCGCTATTCCTCAGGCTCGCCCGCGTCTGCCTCGGCGGGCTCGCGCAGGGCCGGAACGCTGGCGGCGGCATCGGCGGTGCTGATGCCGGGCGCGGGCGCGGCGCTGATGCTTTCGCGGCGCTGCGTGACGCGGCCCGCCTGCTCGATCGCGGTGATCAGCCGGGGATAGACGCCGCAGCGGCACAGATTGGGCACCGCGGCCTCGATTTCCGCGCGCGTGGGCGCGGGGTTGCGATCAATCAGGGCAGCGGCGGAAATCACCATGCCAGGCGTGCAATACCCGCACTGGATCGCCTGCTGCGCCACCATCGCCTGTTGCACCGGGTGCGACCGGTCGCGGCTCAGCCCCTCGATCGTGGTGATCAACCGCCCCTCGGCCTCTGCCAGAGTGATCTGGCACGATCGCAGCGCAACCCCATCGACCAACACCATGCACGCGCCGACGCAATCGCCCCCACCGCAGCTTTTGGTGCCGGTCAGGTTCGCGGCCTCACGCAGAGCGTAGACAAGCGGCATTCGCGGATCGAGCTTGAATTCGACCGGGCGATCATTGATAGTCATGCGCGACATCAGCGCACCTTATTGCTTGAGAATTGCCGGTTCAGCTGCGCCAGCTATCGTCGATCTTGCAGACGCGGCGTTTCCACGCCTCGAAATCGAACACACCCGCCCCACCCTGCGACTGCATCACCGAAATGTCGCGCTGGTGCACATCGACCACTTCCTGAGGCACGACCAGCGGATCGCCCATACCCAGCGTCGCAACCTGGATTTCGCACGCGCGCTGCAACGCCCACATTTTCACAAACATGCCCGGGATGGTCTTGTCCATGATCACAGGGCCATGATTGCGCAGCATCAGGATCGATTTTTGGCCGAGGTTTTCGACCAGCCGCTCGCCCTCTTCGTTACGCACGGTCACGCCCTCGAAATCGTGATAGCCGATCTGATTCTGAAAATTGCAGGCGTAGAAATTGGTCGGCATCAGGCCATGCTTGTGGCTGCAAACCGCCATCGTGGCGGTGGTGTGAACGTGGCAGATGGCGTGGGCGCGCTCTCCCAGATGTTTGTGGAAATAGGCGTGTTGAGTGAACCCAGCCTTGTTCACCATGTATTGCGATGGGCCGACATTGTTGCCCTCCACATCGATCTTGACGAGGTTGCTCGCCGTCACCTCATCATACAGCAGGCCGAACGGATTGATGAGGAAGGTGTCCTCTTCCCCCGGCACCTTTACCGAGATGTGATTGTAGATCGATTCCCCCCAGCCAAGGTGATCGAAAATGCGATAGCACGCCGCCAGATCGAGCCGCGCCTGCCATTCTTCCTTGCTGCATTCGATGCCGGGTTTGAGCTGGGTTGCCATATGCCTGTCCGTCCTGTTTCTATCCCTGAATACACACCAGTATCGCATGGGATGGGGCGCAGTTTCAAGCATTCACGCGCAATTGCTTTGCGCCAACCCGAACCAGCGGTTAGGCGCGAGGGTTCATGATCGATGAAACCTCGCCTGAAAAAGAGCACACAACAGCAAAGCTGACGACCGGGCCGATTACCCGGCACCTGATCGAACAGACGCTGCCCGCTATCATCGGCGTGGCGGCGATCATGTCTATCGGGCTGGTCGATGCCTATTTCATCGGCAAGTTGGGCAGCCAGGAACTGGCGGCGATATCCTTCATCTTCCCGATCTCGGTTGCGCTGTCATCGCTGGGCGTGGGTGTGATGGTGGGGATCAATTCGATCGTCAGCCGCGCGCTGGGCGAGGGTGACGGGGAAAAGGCCACGCGCCGCGCCAATTTCGGGATCGCATTTGCCGCGGCAACCGGACTTGCGCTGGCGTTGGGGCTTTACCTTGCTCTTGACCCGTTGTTTACGCTGATGAACGCGAGCGAGGATCTCTTGCCGCTGATCCGCGCCTATATGGTGCCTTTTGCCTGCGGATTTCCGCTGCTGCTGCTGATCATGGGGATGAGCGGGGTGCTGCGCGCGCAGGGAGAGGCGCGCAAGGCCAGTTATATCAACATCTCCTATGCCGCCGCAAACTGGGTGCTGGACCCCATTCTGATCACCGGTGCGCTGGGATTTGAAGGGTTCGGCATCGTTGGCGCGGCCTATGCGACTGCGATCGGCTGGGGCCTGGGCGTCATTGTCGCTTTATCGCTGGTGCGGGGCACCGACATCACCCTTGACCCGCGGGTGCTGAAACGCAGCCACCTGCTCGATCCGGCGGTCGCCATCCTGAAAGTGGCTGGACCTGCCGCTTTTTCCAACGCTATCAATCCCATCGGCCTCGCGATCCTGACCGCACTGATCGCGGCGGAAGGGCAGGATGCGGTCGCAGGGTTTGGCGCAGCGGGGCGATTGCAAAGTTTCGCCACGGTTCCGCTGCTCGCCTTGTCGGGCTCTATCGGAGCCATCGTGGGCCAGAATTGGGGAGCGCGCGAATACGGACGCGCGCGCGAGGCCGCAATCTGGGCGGGTGGTTTCTGCATCGTGTGGGGGGTCGGCATTGCAATGGTGCTGTTTTCCGCGGGCGAATGGTTCGCCGGCTTCTTCACGCAAGACCCCGCCGTGGTGAAGGAATTTGCGCTCTACCTCAGCATTGCGGCGTGGGGCTATGCCGGATTTGGCCTGCTGATTGTGGCCAATGGCATTCTGAACGCGGTGGACAAGGCGGCGTTTGCGCTGGGCCAGTCGATGGCGCGCGTGTTCCTTGTGATGCTGCCGTTCTCATGGCTCTTTCTGGGCCAATGGGGATCATCGGCGATCTATGGCGCGGAACTGGCCGCCAATATTTTTGGCGCGGGCACCGGGGTGGCCCTGGTGTGGTGGGTGCTGGGCCGCCGCGAAGCGCGCACCGCATCCGCCTGAACCCTCACGCCGTGATAGGCCTTCGTTAACCAACAGCCGCCATAGCTGTCGCCGCTACTATCAAGGGGGCGATCTGGCCATGGACGACCTGCTGGCGGACTTCGTCGCAGAAACACGCGAGATGCTGGAGGCGAGCGCAGGCGAGATCGTCGCCTGGGAAGCCGACCCGGCGGACCGCTCGCGCCTTGATGCGATCTTCCGCTTTGTCCACACGGTGAAGGGCAATTGCGGCTTTTTCGACTTTCCCCGCCTCGCCGGTCTCAGCCACGCCGCCGAAGATGTGCTCGCCGATGTGCGCGCCGGACGGCGCGACGCCGATGCTGCGCTGGTCTCCGCCGTCCTCGCCGTGATTGATCGGATCGGTCAGATGACCGACGCGATTGAGGCGAACGAGGAATTTGCAGCTGGCGGCGATGATGAACTTATCGCCGCGCTGCAACCGGGCGCGGCTGCGGCGCAGCTCGATCCTCCCACCGAAACCGGCGCCGAGACGGATAGCGAACACAGCGCTTCGCCTGCGGCATTGCGCACCATTCGCCTGCCGGTCGAATTGCTGGACCGGGTGATGAGCGGCGTTTCCGACATGGTGCTGGCGCGCAACGATCTGGCCCACCGGCTGCGTCAGGCGGGCAATCAGCCCACCATCGACGGCCCGTTTGAACGGCTCACAAGCATCCTTTCGGATGTCCGCGATGCGATCACCCGGATGCGGATGCAGCGGATCGAGACGTTGTATGGCGCACTGCCCCGGCTGGTGCGCGACCTTTCGGGCGAACTGGGCAAGCATGTGGTGCTCGATCTGGAAGGCGGCGATGTCGAGCTTGACCGCGAAATGATCGAGATGATCCGCGATCCGGTTACCCACATCCTGCGCAACGCCATCGACCACGGGATAGAACCGCCGCACGAGCGCGCCGCCGATGGCAAGCGCGAAGCCGCGCTGATCTCCATTGCCGCCCGCCAGTCGGGCAACACCATCTCGATCGTCATCAGCGACGATGGGAGCGGGATCGACGAGGAAAAGGTCGCCGCCAAGGCAGTGGCCACCGGGCTGATCACCGCTGGTGAGCGTGTCGCGATGGACCGGGAGAAGTTGCTCCAGCTGGTTTTCGAACCGGGTTTTTCCACCGCCGACGCGGTCAGCAACGTCTCTGGCCGCGGGGTCGGGCTGGATGTGGTGCGCCAGAATCTGGACAAGGTCGGCGGCAGCATCACGGTCAGCAGCACGCGCGGGCTCGGCACGCTGTTCACGCTGCAAATCCCGCTTACGCTCAGCATTATCGCCGGGCTTACGATGGTAGTCGGCGATCAACGCTTTGCCATCCCGCAGAGCTATGTCGAGGAAATCGTTCACGCCTCGGCCAAGGCGCTCGATTTCACGCGCATCGGGGAAACCGCGCTGGTCACGTTCCGTGGGCAGCGTGTGCCTTGCCTCGCGCTGGCCGATGTGTTGGGGCTGGGAGAATATGCAGGGCCGGAACAGGACCGCACGATGGTGCTTCTGCGCCTTGCCAGCGGCGATCTGTTCGCGCTCGCAGTCGATAACATTCACAGCCACGGCGATATCGTGGTGAAACCGCTGGCCCCTGCCGTGATGAAAAGCGGGCTCTACGCGGGGTCCACCCTGCTGGACGATGGCCAGCCGGTCCTGTTGCTGGATGTAAACAATATCGCCACGCAGCACGGCCTGGTCTCACCGGCGCGCACCCGCGTCCACCACGATCCGGATGAGAGCACGAACTCCGCCGCAAAAGCCATTCAGCGAGCCATGCTGTTCACCGATTTCGAGGGACGCAGGCGCGCCGTGCGACTGGAGCTGGTGCAGCGGATTGAGACTGCGCCCGCGCATTCGATCGACCTGTCCAGCCCATCCCCGCGTGTGGTGATCGAAGGGGTGATCCTGCCGCTGATCGGGCTGCCCGAGGGGCCCTTGCCCGCCGACAAAATCCGGCTGCTGCGGCTGAGCGACGGGACCAGCGAACTCCTGTATGCCGTGCGCGACATCGATGATGCGGTCGCGCTCACCCAGCCGCTTAAAACGGTTGCGAACGATCCATTGATCGAGGCGGTGACGCTGGTCGAGAACAATCCGGTCGCGCTGATCGACGGGCATGAGATATTCGCCCGTCATGGCGAGACCCCGATCCAGGCCGCCCGCCCCAAATGCCGTCTGCCCGACACCGAGTGGGCCCGCACGATCCTTTCGCCGTTGGTCCAGTCGGCCGGATATGACATTATCGCCGCGGGCGATGAAGGCGCGGACGAGGCGCTGTCCATCTGGTTCGAGGATGAATTCGAATCCGCCGCCGCGCTTGAGGTGCCGATCAACGGTCCGGTTATTCGCCTGCGCGATCATGCCGATGCGCCCAAGGGCAGCCGCACGATCTATCGCTACGATCGCGACGGGCTGCTTGGTGCGCTGAGCGAGGCGCGCAACAACTGCCTGATCAAAGGCGCCAGTAACACCTATTCGGCAGGAGAGGCTGCATGACTGATCTGCTTGTCCTCACACAGATTGCCGGCCGCCGATGCGCACTGCACGCGCACGATGTCAAATCCGTGATCGAACTGGGCACCATAACTCCCGTGCCATGCAGTCCCGATTTCATTGCCGGGATCACTGCCCTGCGCAGTCAGGCGCTGACCGTGATCGACTGCCGCCGGGCACTGGGCCTGACGGACCAGCATTGGCCGACCGATCATCGCGCTGCCGTGGTTCTGGTCGCCGGGCATTCCTATGCGCTGATGGTCGATGCGATTGAGGATATCGCCACCGCGCAATCTTCTGCTGACACGATACCGGGCGGGTTTGGCCATGAATGGACGCGCATTGCCACCGGCATGATCGAAACCGCGATCGGCCCTGCCCTTCTGATTGATCTGGCGGCGTTGATTGCTGGTCCCGATACACACGCAGTCGCGGCTTAATCCCTTGGTTACCCGCCGGCTCTAGGTTTGGGCGGCAACTGGAAGAGTGATTTATGAAAACCTGCCTGATCGTCGATGATTCCCGCGTGATCCGCAAGGTTTCTAGGCATATGCTCGAAACGCTCGGCTTCACCGTCGACGAAGCGGAAAACGGGCAGATCGGGCTTGAGGCGTGCGAGGCGGCCATGCCCGATGTCGTGCTGCTCGACTGGAATATGCCGGTCATGACCGGGATCGAGTTCATCATCCAGTTGCGCAAACGCCCCGGCGGCGAGAAACCCAAAGTGGTGTTCTGCACTACTGAAAACGACGTAGCCCACATCCGCGAGGCAATTTCGGCAGGTGCGGACGAATATGTGATGAAGCCCTTCGATCACGAAACGCTGCAGATCAAACTGCAGTTGGTCGGCTTTGCATGAACGCGCCTGCACCTTCCATACAGGCATCTGCGGGTGACCAATTGCGCCGGGCTGAAGCGGCGGACACCGCACCTGCCGATGCCGATACAGATGATCGCTCCCCGATTCTGGTGATGATCGTCGATGATTCACTGACCGTGCGTACCGTTTTCAAACGCATGGTCGAAAGCGACGGAAACATGATCGTGGCGGGCACTGCCAGCAGCGGTGAACGCGCCATCGCCCAGCTTGCCGATACAAGCGTTGATGTCATCCTGCTCGATCTCGAAATGCCGGGAATGGGCGGGCTTCAGGCCCTGCCCGCAATCCTTGAAACAAACCGCGATGCCAAGGTGCTGGTCGTCTCGTCATTGACGCAGGACGGGGCCGAACACACCCTTTCGGCGCTGTCGATGGGCGCAGCAGACACGATGCTCAAACCGCGTCCCGGCGGCTTTGGTGACGAATATCGCAGCCAGTTGCTGGGCAAGATTCGCGCGCTCGGCGAGACGGGCTGGTCCGGCGATGGCGCAGATGAAGCTGCAGGCGACATTGCCGAAAAGCCGCTGGATGCGCCCGCCAGCCCTGCCGGAGAGCCTGCGGCGGTTCCGCGCCCCGCACGCGAACGCGCGCCAGCAAAACGCCCCGAAGTGATGGCAATCGGTGCATCGACCGGGGGCATCCACGCGCTCAACATCATGCTGCGCCAGCTATCGCCCGATTTTGACCTGCCGATCCTGATTACCCAACACCTGCCCGCATCTTTTATCCCGGTGTTCGCGCGCCAGATAGAGCTCGCCTGCGGACGCCGTACCGTGATTGCGGAAGAGGGGACCGAGATTCGCCGCGGCGAGGTCGCCATTGCGACCGGGCACGGACACATGGTGATCCGCCGCATTGCCAACCGGCTGATCGCCCGCACCGGCATTCATCCAGCGCGCAGCGGGTGCATGCCATCGGTCGATCCGATGTTTGCCAGCCTTGCCGCAGCCTGCGACGGGCGTGTGCTCGGCGTGGTGCTTTCGGGTATGGGCCGCGATGGGCTGGAAGGTGCGCAGGCGATTGTCGACGCCGGTGGCACGATCATCGCTCAGGATGCCGAAACCAGCGCGGTCTGGGGCATGCCAGGTGCAGTGGCGAAAGCGGGACTGACCAGTCTGGTCGCATCGCCGCAGGCGCTCGCAATGGCAGCGATGGAAGCGGCGGACCCGGCGCGCTCTGCCGCCCGGTTGAATAACAATCACCCCGAAGTGCGGGGTTGATCCCGGTTTCATGGGTTTGAATTCTTCATTTGGCGACGCCAGCAATGCCTCGCATCAGATCATTGCCGATCTTTTGACCGAACATACCGGACAGCAGGTGACCGAAAGTCGCCGCTGGCGAGTGGGCACCGCGCTTTCGGGTGTGTTTCGCGAACACGGGATCAGCAATGTCGATCAGCTTGTCTGCCTGCTGGAAGAGCAGAGGGATCGCGCCGCCACTCGCGCGCTCGAAGAACGCATTGTCGAGGCATTGCTCAACAACGAGACGTATTTTTTCCGCGACAAGCCGACTTTCGATCAATTGCCCGAAACCATCCTGCCGCAAATCGCCAGCCGCCGCGTCGACACGCGCCGCATTTCGATCTGGTGCGCTGGTTGTTCGACCGGGCAGGAGGTCCATAGCCTTGCGATGATCTTTGCCGACGATCCAATATCCTGGAACGGTTGGCAGATCGATATC
>JBBRVR010000055.1:0-20317 GCA_038246695.1 Sphingomonadales bacterium | reverse complement strand
CGGTGCTGGACGCGGGCCTCGTCTGGGTCGGCCCCAAGCCCGCCAGCATCCGCGCCATGGGCCTCAAGGACGCGGCCAAAGCGCGCATGATTGAGGCGGGCGTTCCCGTTACGCCGGGCTATCTTGGTGCGGATCAATCGCTGGAGCGCCTGACACAGGAGGCCTACGCCATCGGCTATCCCGTCCTCATAAAGGCGGTTGCGGGCGGCGGCGGCAAGGGGATGCGCAAGGTCGATGCTCCGGCAGACTTCGCCGCAAGCCTCGAATCCTGCCGCCGCGAGGCCAAGGCCAGCTTTTCCAATGACGAGGTGCTGCTGGAAAAGTGGATAACCTCGCCCCGCCATATCGAGGTGCAGGTGTTCGGCGACGCCCACGGCAATGTCGTCCACCTGTTCGAGCGCGACTGCTCATTGCAGCGCCGCCACCAGAAGGTGATCGAGGAAGCCCCCGCCCCCGGCATGGACGAGGCGACCCGCGAAGCAATCTGCGCCGCCGCTGTGCGCGCGGCGAAAGCGGTCGACTACGAGGGCGCCGGCACGATCGAATTCATCGCCGATGCCAGCGAAGGCCTGCGCGCCGACCGCATCTTCTTCATGGAGATGAACACCCGGCTTCAGGTTGAACACCCCGTCACCGAGGAGATCACCGGGGTCGATTTGGTCGAATGGCAATTGCGCGTCGCGAGCGGGGAGCCGCTGCCGCTGGCGCAAGAGGAGTTGTCGATCAACGGCCATGCGATTGAAGCGCGGTTGTATGCGGAGGACCCGGCGAAGGGGTTTTTGCCGAGCACGGGGCGGTTGGAGCACTTCTACCTGTGTGATTACGGCCCAACTGACCGGATAGAAACCGGCGTCGAAGAGGGCGATGCGATCAGTCCGAATTATGACCCAATGATCGCAAAGCTCGTCACCCATGCGGACAGCCGCGAAGAGGCAATCGACAACCTCAAGCAGGTCATCGCGCGAACCTGGACATGGCCGGTCGTCTCGAACGGCTCCTTTCTGTTCGAATGCCTCGATCACTCCGCGTTCCGCAATGCGCGACTTTCGACCGGCTTTATCGAAGAGCACGCCGACGACCTGAAGCCCCTTGATATGCCGCCTCAAGCGCTGATCGACGATGCAGCGAGCGAACTTGCCACGGACTTCGCGCTGGAGACCTTCGGAGGGACTTACTTTGCGGTCGAGAACAGGCCGATGGGGTTCCGACTGAACCAGCCGCAACGCAAGATTGCAGCCGTCAACGTCGGTGGGACGACGCTCCAAGCGAACCTCGATGCTGTCTGGGTAGACCTGCCGAATGGTTCGGATGCGCATGACAGCCTGACGGCCAGCAAGGTCATCTACCCCGAAAACGCATTGGTGGTCGCCCGTGGCCGCACATTCATGCTGTCGCTTCGCCATGACGGCACCGGCCAAGCCTCCGCCGCCGATGGCGCAATGATCGCGCCGATGCCGGGGAAGGTTATCGCGGTCGATGTTGCCGAGGGGCAAGCCGTCACCGCCGGGCAGCGGCTCTTGGTGCTCGAGGCGATGAAGATGGAACACGCCCTCACCGCCCCCTTCGACGGGACCGTGTCCGAACTCAACGCGACCGAGGGCGGGCAGGTGCAGGTTGAGGCCCTGCTGTGTGTGGTGGAGCCTTTCGAAGCACAAGAATTGCCGGGCTAATCAGGTATTTTGTCGCAAGTTAAGACGGTTTAAACCCAAAAGTCGCAAGTCGGATCTGAAACGAGATGACAGGCGGGGGCGCAGAACGGGTGCGACTATCAGGCAATTTGGATGGCTGTGATGCAGGGGCATTGCGCAGGTCGAGGCCGCAATCAGCTTTTTGCCGAACGCTCGTATGGGGCGTTGCCGCACTGGCTCTCACAGCGTGCGGCGGAGGGGAAAGCAATGCTCCCAGCACTGCCACCGCAGGCGGCATCGCGCCCGCACCCGCGCCAACCCCTTCGCCCACTCCCACCCCCGGTGCCTTTTCGTCAGCCGAAGCCTATACCGTCGCCATCGAGCTTTGGCGCGACGACGATCTGGCGCAACATCCCAAAGGTTCCTGTGCGGGCTGTCACGGGCCGGACTTCATCGATCTGGCGCGCATCGGCAGCACCGATGCCGACATTCAACGGCGCGCGCTAATCGACGGTGCGACCGACCGTCAAGCGCGCGCGCTTGTCAAAGCAGTTTCGGACATGCGCGTAAGCTGGAAAATGCCGACCGAGAATGCACGCGCCTTCCGTCCGTTCCAGCCCGGCGGACAAGTGCTTGTCCCCAATACCACGCAAACAAGCCGTATCGCTTCTGTCGAACGCGACATCGCTTTTGGCGAACAGCTGCGGCGGCTTACTCCCACGTTGTTTGGCGGCCCGATCGACACACTCGCCAAGGCGCAGAGGGCACGCGCTGAACTGATGGACCTGATCGAGGGGACGAATGCGGGTGGATCGAACCCGCGCTCGACCCAGCTGCGCGACCTTCCGACCGGGATCGAATATCCGCGCTGGTCAGCTGACCTGCATCACTCCGCGCGTGACGAGGGAACCTTCAACGACTGGATCGCCGATATCGCGCGGGACGCAAATCCTCAATACAAAGCCGAATGGCGGACGCTTCAGGACACGTATCTGGCCAATCCCAACAGCCGCAACTTCTGGCGTATGTACCATTCGGCCAAGGATATGACCGAAGCGCAATTGTTGGGCGAGTGTACATTTGTCGGTACCAACGCGCACCTTGCCTGCGCAGGGGCAATCGATTTCAACAAGAACAAATTCCTCTCGACGCTGATCGGACATCATATGATCCGCGCTGAATTGTCGGGAGATAAACAGTTCATCCAGGGGCCGCTGGCCTTTTCGTATCTGGACAACAACCCGACTTTCGATTTCATGCTCGATCGCAGTGACAAGGATTTTCTACCCGCCAACCCTTGGGAAATCGGCGATCGCGGACGCGTCATGCTGGATAACAGCCGCGATGCGGGCACGTTCCGACGGACGCTTACCCAGCTTGGCTTTCCAGACTTCGTCCTCAACAGTATTGACCCGGACCGGTCCGTCACTGATGAGCAACAGCTGCTGCGCCTCTCATGGTTCTGGATAGGGTTCACGATGGACCCGAGCTTTGCCCGTATCCATCCAAGTAACGCGACAAAGGTCGGCGAATACATGGTCGCTTCTCTGAGTGAGGAGAACATGTTCATACATAACACCTTCCAGGCGAATGTGCGTTTGCTGGCGAGGGGATACCTTCCGCAAGCCAATGTGAAGCGGATCAATCGCGAGACTGCGATCGAAATGGTCGCGCCGCAATATCAGCTGAACTACAGCTATTTCATCGCCTATAATCGCACAGTATTGCGCTGGGCAGAGAAGGCAGGCGCAATACCCACTGGGCTGAAAACCGAACAGGAACAGCTTTGGCAGCAGTTTACAGGCAATGCGTTCCGGATGAGCCTGTACCTGTATGATGAGGCGCTGAGCTCAGGAAAGTCGCAGCCTGCACAAACCGCACTGGATCCCATTGCGGTGCATTTCAATCGGTACCAGCCTGAAAATGCCGCGCACGATACAATGCTGATCCAGCGGGTTCGAACGGCATCCGGCTCGACCTGATCATAGCCACGCACAGCATCCGCATCACACGCAGCGGCGCAGCGATTACGCCTGAAGGGTTGTCGAATACCTTGACCCGCACGATTGACCTGTTCTTACCTCTCAACTGAGGGAGAGCGTGATGAGCTGGGCCAACGAACTCGAAGAACTCCGCGCGCGCGAGGCACTGGCCGAGGAGATGGGCGGGCCGGACAAGGTCGCGCGCCAGCATTCGCGCGGCAAGATGGATGCGCGCGCGCGGCTTGCCGCCATGTGCGATCCCGGTTCCTTTCGCGAAATCGGCAAGATTGCTGGCAAGGGCCACTACGACGAAAACGGCGACCTTGCCGCTGTCACCCCCGCCCCGTTTCTGTTCGGCAAGGCGCTGGTGAATGGCCGCCCAGTGGTCGCCACCGCAGACGACTTCACCATTCGCGGGGGCGCGGCGGATGCGGGGATTTTTCGCAAGATGGTGCAGGCCGAACAGATGGCACACGAATTGCGGCTCCCCCTCATCCGCATGATCGACGGGACGGGCGGCGGCGGTTCCGTCAAGACGCTCGAACAGATCGGCGCGACCTATATCCCCGCGGTGCCCGGCTGGGGCGATGTGGTGCGCAACCTTGAGACGGTGCCGGTGGTGGCGCTGGCCCTCGGGCCCACCGCAGGCCTCGGCGCGGCGCGGACGGTCGCGAGCCATTATTCGATCATGGTGCGCGGGCTGTCACAGTTGTTCGCCGCCGGGCCTGCCGTGGTCGATGGCTTGGGCGAGGGTTACAAGGGCTCGCAAGACCCCGGCGAGGCCAAGGAAGCGCTGGGCGGGGTGGACATCCACACGCGCAACGGCGTGGTCGATGACGAGGTCGCATCAGAGGCCGAAGCCTTCGCCCGCGCGCGGCATTTCCTCAGCTTCATGCCCGAATATGTCGGCCAGAGCGCGCGCCGCTCGCTGTGCACCGATCCGGTGCATCGCAAAGAGGAGGCGCTGCTCAGCTTGGTGCCGCGCGACCCGAAACAGGTCTATTCGATGCGGCGCTGCCTCGACATGGTGTTCGACAGCGGCACTGTATTCGAAATCGGCAAAAACTGGGGCCGCGCCGCGATCACCGCGCTGGCCCGGTTGGATGGCTGGCCGGTGGCGGTGGTGGCGAGCGATCCTTCGTTTCTGGGCGGATCGTGGGAAGCCAAGACCAGCGAAAAGGTCGAACGGTTCGTCAAGCTCGTCGACCAGTTCCGGCTCCCCATCGTCCACCTCGTCGACAATCCCGGCTTCATGATCGGGCGCGAAGCGGAGATGGCGGGGACGATCCGTTACGGCGTCAACGCGATGAACGCGATCTATCGCGCCACCGTCCCGCTCGCCAGCGTGGTCCTGCGCCGTGCATACGGCATTGCAGGCAGCGCGATGAGCAATGCAGATCGGTATCAATACAGGTTCTGCTGGCCTTCGGGCGACTGGGGTAGCCTGCCCATCGCAGGCGGTGTCGAGGTTGCGTACAAGGCCGAACTGGAAGCGGCGGACGATCCGCAAGCCGAACTGGAAGCGATCCGCGAGCGGCTGGCAAAGGTCACCTCGCCGTTCCGCTCCGCCGAACGGTTTAATGTCGAAGATATCATCGACCCGCGCGACACGCGGCCACTGTTGTGCGAATTTGCGCAGTTGGCGTGGCGGCGGCTGGAGGCGGGGGGCTAAAACCCATCCCTCTCCCGCTTGCAAGAAGGGCTGTGGGTGGGTTTCTACTCCGCCGCTTCCGCTCCCAGCGCCATCCCGCGCTCCGGCGGGCCGAACAGCTTGCCGCGCTCGCTGAACAGCACCAGCGCCAGGCACGCAATCCCGCTTGCCAACAATGCCAGCGCCAGTGGCCGCGCGGTGCCGTCAAACGAATATCCGATCGCCGCGCCCAGCAGTGCCGCCATGGTCAACCGCACAAAGGCGTGGGCGGAACTTGCCGCGCCCGCGATGTGGGAAAACGGGTTCATCGCGATCGAGCCGAAATTGCTGCCGATAAAGCCCAGCAGCGCCATGTTGATCGCCATCAGCGGGACGAATTGCCACAGGCTTTCGGTGCCGCTGAACGCAAACAGGACTTGCAAACCCGCCACGCCGATGAACACGAACATCGCGGTGTGGCTGACCCGGCGCGCGCCGAACCGTTCGACGATGCGCGAATTGGACCAGCTCGCCAGCGCCATCGACCCTGCGCAAATGCCGAACACGATGGGGAACAGATCGGGCGCTCCGAAGCCTTCGGAAATCAGCTGTTGCGAAGAATTGATGAATCCGAACAGCGCGCCGAACACCAGCGTGCTGCCGACGACGTACCCGATTATCGAACGCTGGCTGAGCGCGGTCGTCATGTTCACCGCTAACGTGCGCAGGCGGATCGGTTGGCGGTTTTCGGGCGCAAGGCTTTCAGGCAGGCGGAAATACACCCAGCTGCCGATGATCAGCCCCTGCACCGCCATCGCGATGAAGATCATGCGCCAGTCGCCAAACAGCAGGATCAATTCCCCGATGCTGGGTGCGACGGCCGGGACCATCAGGAAGATGACGAAGATCAGGCTCATCATGCGCGCCATCTTGTCCCCGCCTACCCGATCACGGATGATGGCGGGCGGCAAGGCGACGATGCCCGCGCCAAAGAAACCCGCAGCCGCGCGCACCGCGATCAGTTGATCGAAAGTGGTCACCAACGCGCAGGCAATCGCGAGCGTGATATAAACGCCAATCGCGCCCAGCAGAACCGGACGCCGTCCGAACCGATCCGCCAGCGCACCCGGCGCCAACGCGCCAAGCCCTGCCGTCAGCAGATAGACGCCGATCACGAATTGCCGGTCATTGCCCTCGACATTCAGCGCCAGCGCCATTTCGTCCAGCGCGGGCAGCATCGCATCGATGCCGAACGCTTGCAACGCCATCAACAGCGCCATCATCCAGATCAACTCTGTCTCGCCGATGGCCTTGCGCATCCGCGACGAACGCGTGAGGGGTGTCGCTGGCATATCCATATCCGGGCCTATGCCCACCGACTCCCCCGATGAAAACTGTTCTTTTCGCATGTGCACAATATCGTTCGCGAGGCTGAAAGTTCCACCCTTGCGAGCGACAAGGTTTCTTCCTCCCCGACAAATGGCTATTTCAGGCAGTATGGCAGGCGCGCTACATGATGATGACTTTCCCGGCGCGGGGGCCGAGGATGCGGTGGGCGATGATGCGCCCGGAGCGGCCAATGGCGGACTGCGAAAGATCATTCATGTCGACATGGACGCCTTCTTCGCCAGCGTCGAACAACGCGACAATCCCGAACTGCGCGGGAAACCGGTGGCGGTCGGCGGCGCGGGCGGGCGCGGTGTGGTGGCGGCAGCGAGTTACGAGGCGCGGCGGTTCGGCGTCAAAAGCGCCATGCCATCGGTGACGGCGAAGCGATTGTGCCCTGACTTGATCTTCGTAAAAAGCCGGTTCGACGCCTACAAGGAAGCCAGCCGCCAGATCCGCTGCGTGTTCGAACATCACACCGAACTGGTCGAACCGCTCAGCCTCGACGAGGCCTATCTCGACGTGACCGAGGATCGGCTGGGCATCGGGAGCGCCACCCGCATCGCCCTACTGATCCGGCAGGAGATCCGGGCGAAGACACAGCTGACCGCGAGCGCGGGCGTTTCCTACAACAAGTTCTTGGCAAAACTGGCGAGCGACCAGAACAAGCCCGATGGCCTGTGCGTCATCCGTCCGGGCGAAGGTGCGCAATTTGTCGCAGGCCTGCCCGTCCGCAGGTTCCACGGGATCGGTCCGAAGGCGGACGAGAAAATGCAGCGGCTGGGTATCGTCACAGGTGCCGATCTGGCGGCGAAGGATATCGAGTTCCTGCGCACGCATTTTCGCAGCATGGGCGATTACCTCTACCGCGCGGCGCGAGGCATTGATCTGCGGCCCGTGCGCCCGCACCGCATTCGCAAATCGGTGGGCGGGGAACGTACCTTCAGCGAGGATATCTCAAGCGGGTCGCAACTGCGCGAGACGCTGGAAAACATCATCGACATTGTATGGGAGCGGATCGAGAACGCCGGCGGGAAGACAGGGGTCACGCGCGGGCGCACCATCACGCTCAAACTGAAGTTCACCGATTTCCAGATCATGACGCGGGCCAAATCGGTCGCGCAAAAAGGGGGGGATCACTGGATCGAGGATAAGCGCGAATTTGGACAGGTGGCGCGCGCGCTCCTCGAAGAGGCGCTGCCGCTGCCAATGCCGATCCGGCTGATGGGCCTGACCTTATCCAATCTCGATCGCGGCGACGCGGGCAGCGATACCGGGGAGCTTGAACACAGGCCGAGCACGGACAATGCCCAGCTTTCCCTGCTCTAATCTCGCACGGTCATGTCGCTGCGTTCACGCCACACGCATATTCGCGCGCGCGTCAAACGGCCAAGCGGCTCTGGCAGGGTATCGGCGGGAAAGAACCGAGCCTCAATGATTTCGCGCCCGTCGGGCCGGGGCAACTGATCGGTTGTGCTGGCAAACACATACGCGGTGTGCGGGGAGGCCGATATCTCTTCTTCAGTGGTGCCCAGATCCTCCAGAATGTGCAGGGTCAGACCCAATTCCTCGGCCACTTCGCGCCGCGCTGCGCACTCGGGCGTCTCGCCAGCGTCGATCCCGCCACCGGGAAGCGCCCAGACATCGGGACCATAGGAATGGCGCAGCAGCAACACCTCGCCCGCCGGGTTGCTGATTACCACCGCACAGCCGCGCAAGTGTTTGCCGCTCAGCCGTCGCCAGCGATGCCGCACGCGAAAGGCGATGGGCAACAGCGCGCGATGGATCGGTGCTGGCAGCCACCACAAGCTCATCGGGGTGCGGTATTTGTCCGGCAGATCAGAAGAAGCACGTCACCGGCCCGTCGCTAGCCGCCTGCCGCGCAGCCAGAAGGCGGCGCACCGGCAGATCGTGCGAGCCCTTCACCGCGGCTTCGAACACTTCGCGCTTCTTTACCCCCCGAACGACGAATGCGAGTTCATCGCACGCGATCAGCGCCGGAATGGTCAGTGTGAGCCGGTCATAGGGTGCCTCTGGCGGCAGCGGGTCCGGCGTGATGCGGCGCACCGCCTGGGTGTCCCTTGCCGAAGGATCGGTGTTGGGAAACAGCGAGGCGACGTGGCCGTCCTCACCCATACCCAGCCATACGAGGGAAAAATGCGGCATGTCGAAGCCTTCGGCCAGCGGCGTTACCAAGGCACCATGCGGTTCCAGAAGCTCGCGCAATTTACCGGTATTGGAGGCTTCGTGATCTTCCTCCACATCGCGGTCATCGGTCGGAAACACCGCAACCCGGCTCCATTCGAGCGGGCGCGTGGTGAGTTCCCTGATAATCGGGAACGGCGTCGAGCCTCCCGGAAAGGCAACCGCAATCCCACCGCTCGAGCGGGAAAGCGCGCGGCGCAGGCGCGTGTGAAAGAAATCGGCGACCTGACCATCGCTTGCATGGCTGTGGGTTGTGACGTTGCTGATGCGAGGCCGTGAGATGTGCATAGCATGCACAATAGCAAAAGGGCTGCTCCCGCATAGCGGAAACAGCCCTTTTGCCAAAAATCGGTGCAGAAATCAGCCCAGAATCGAGCTCAGGAACCACACCCGTTCTTCGGCCATATCGGTCCAGTCGTCGATCAACCCGTCGGTCGCGTTATCGCCAGCGCGTTCGGCAACGTCCTTCATTGCCTTCAACTTTTCGACCATCGCCTGATTGTCGTCACGCAATTCCTTGACCATATCATCTGGCGAAAGCTTGGTGCTGTCCTGATCCTTCACCTGGGTATGCTTGGCGATTGAGCCGACCGATGTGAGCGTATCCCCGCCCAGTTTGCGGGCGCGTTCTCCGATCGCGTCGATCTGGTCGCGAATTTCGATCGCATGCGCGTCAAACAACAGGTGCAGATCGCGGAACCGCGGGCCCGTGATATGCCAGTGAAAGTTCTTCGTCTTTATATACAGTGCGAAGTGATCGGCCAGCAGACCGTTGATTTCGGCAACCATCTCGGCGGTCGCATTGCTCTTGGAATCAGCCATCCTGAGGCTCCTTTTTTGCCAGTGTGACCGCCAGCCTCTCGGGCTCGGCGGCGGTTTGTAATCAATGTGCCTCCTCAACGACCAGACACGCACATGGTTTCAGCAAAACTGGCAAACGCAACTATCATTCAAATTGCCGCGCTCAGGCGTATCGCGCGTTCAATCCGATGAACAACGCGGCAACAACCAAAACCGCCCCCATGCCAAGCCGCAGATAACCCAGCGGCAGCCGGTCCAGGTTCGCCTTGCCAAGCGCCCAGCCCAGCGCAATCGCTGCCGAACCGCCCAGCGCGCCGCCGATCAGCGCGGTCAGCGGATAGGTCGCCTCGGCCGCGAGCGCGAAGATGACGAACCGTGCGGCGTCTCCCGCCTGCCGCCACAACAGCACCAGCCCGATTGCGCCGACTGATCGGGTGGGTTCGCGCAACCGCTTGACCCGCACCGGCCAGAACAGCTCGAACGCGGCAATCGCCAGCGCAAACGCGACCAGCATCTGCGCCGCACGCGCTGGGAGGATATCCGCCATCGTCATCCCGGCATACGTCATCGCCGCCGCCGTCGCACAAGCGCACGCAATGCCCAGAACCAGCAACGGCAGCGGGCGCCGGATCGGCGGAGCCCCATCATCGGCCCCCCGATGTGCAAGCGCATCGGACAATTGCGCCACGATCCTCTGATCTTTCCCGCCCAGTGCAATTGCGGCCACCAGCAACAGGCAGAACAGGAAACTGTCCATTCGAATGTCTCTCCTGCCCCCGTGCGTACGCAAATGCTCTGAATGACCCCTCGCCCGCCAGCAAATGCCCCGGCGCACTTATATACAATCATCATGCACGGCGATCCGTGATACATTGTCGGGGGGTAAAGGAGTCGGAAGGCATGGCGAAAAAATCCACCGGGAAATCTGCGGGCAAATCAAAGAAACCTTCGCGCAAGGCGCCAGCCGACACCCGCACCAGACCCGACGCCGAACTGAAGGCTGCGCTGCGCCGCTATATCCGCACCAATGCCCACGCTTTTCTCGATGACCCCAACATCACCTCGATCGGGGTGGGTCGCAAGAACAACCAGCCCGATGGCCCGATCAGCCTGATCTTCACCGTCGGAGAGAAGGTCGCATCCTCGCAACTGGAATCGCTGGGGACAAAAGAACTGCCGCGCACCATAGAGATAGACGGCTTCACCATCCCGACCGATGTGGAGGAGCGGACCTACCAACCGTCCTACACCGTGGTGGAGCCTGAAGACACCGGCACGCGCAAACTGCGGCTCGATCCGATCATGCCGGGAATCAGCGTGGCGCATTACACTTCCACCGCCGGAACGCTGGGCGCGATCGTATTTGATGAGGAAACGGGCGAACCGTGCATCCTTTCCAACTGGCACGTCCTGCACACCAACGATGGCGATATCGAGGATCCGGTGGTCCAGCCCGGCCCGTTTGACAACAACGACACCACCGGCAATCTCGCAGGCGAACTGTTGCGCAGTCACCTTGGCGCAGCGGGGGATTGCGCTCTCGCACGGATACGCGGGCGCAGTTATGACAGGACAATCTACGAACTGGGCGTCGCGCCGTTGCAGATGGCCGATGTCGAACTGGATGATCCGGTCGTCAAATCCGGGCGCACCAGCGGCGTCACCTATGGCGTGGTCCGGCGCACCGATGTGATGGTGCAGATCGGTTTCGGCTTTCCCGCCGGACAGGTCGTGATCGGTGGGTTCGAGATTGCGCCCGCGCCCGAACCTGAATTGCAAGCCGCCGATGGCGAGATCAGCCGCCCCGGCGATTCAGGCGCGCTGTGGATGATCCGCGACGGCACGCAAGCGACCGATATCGTCGCCGGGCTTCACTTTGCGGGGGAGGCGCCCACCAGCCCCGATGAACATGCGCTCGCCTGCTATCCACTCTCGGTGCAAAAGAAGCTGCGCTTTACCTTCGTGCCGCCGCCCTCGCCCGATCATCTGGTCAGCGATCCGAACAGCGGGGAGGATACAGCGCCCGGCGAGATCCCGCGCTCTGGCTATGATGAGCAATTCCTCGGCCTGCCCGCTCCGATCCCGGAGATGTCGCTGGCGATAAAGCGCGATGCGGTGAATTTCGGACGCGCGCAGATAATCCCCTACACTCATTTTTCCGTCTGCCTCAGCGCCCGGCGGCGGCTGGCGCGGTTTGTTGCGTGGAATGTCGACGGCGCGCGGCGGGTGGTGCTGCCGGGCCAGAGTTTCCGCACCGACAGCCGGATCGACGCGAAGGTGCAGACCGACAATTCGCTGTATTCGGATAACAAGCTGGATCGCGGGCACATCGCGCGCCGGGCAGATCTTGCCTGGGGTCCTGTTCCCGAGGCCCGGCAGGCCAATACCGACAGCCATTTCTACACCAACATCGCGCCTCAGCACGAACGGTTCAACCAGTCGGGCCGAGCGGGGTTGTGGGGGCAACTGGAAAACCTGATCCTTCAACAGGCGGCAACGCAGGATATTCGCGTCTCGGTGATTGCCGGGCCGATCTTTGGCGAAGACGATCCGGTTTATCGCGGCGTCGCCGTCCCGCGCGAATTCTGGAAGCTGGTCGCCTATAGCAATGCGGCGGGGACGCTGGCGGCGGCGTGTTTCATTCTGTCGCAAAACGACTTGTTGAGCGATATCGAAACGCTCGATTTCGACCCGTTCCGCATGTATCAGGTCTCTACCACAGAGCTTGCGCAGCGCACCGGACTGGGGTTTGCCGAGTATGACGCCGCCGATGCGCTGGCCGATCCCGCCGCCGCCGCCTGCCGCGCCAGCGAACGGGTGGCAGAGGCTCTGGCCAAAGGCTCCGGCCCGGCGCACATAATCGAGATCCTGAGCGAGGAAGACCTGCTGTTCTGAACGGAGAACAGGCGTGCCACCGCGCGCCCCGCGCTTGACACAGCCTGGAATTTAGTTCGTATGCGAACCAAATGAGGCAACAGATCCGCGTTTTTCACCGGCTGCAGGCCGCACATGCCGCGCTGTTTCGCGCAGCGGATCGGCACCTGCGCGATGCAATCGGTCTGGGCAACGCGCAGCAGGCGATCCTGTTCATGCTGATGCGCGAGGATGGGTTGTCGCTCGGCACGATCGCGCAATCGCTCGGGCTCGGAAAATCGGGCACCAGCGGACTGGTCGATCGGCTGGAGACTGGCGGCTTTGCGATGCGCCGACCCAACCCCGAAGATGCGCGAAGCGTGCGCCTTTATATATTGCCTGCCGGACGCGAGGCAGCCGCGCGCGCTGCCCCGGTGACCAAAGCGATCAATCGTGAATTGCTCGCGCCATTTTCACCGGAAGAGCGCGAAACCATCGCCCGCTTCCTCGATCATCTGGCAGATAATGCCGAACCTATAGTTGCCAGCAAAGTGGCGGCGCTCACCTCCCAAAGGACCGATCCATGACAGACTTCATCCGCGTCGAACACGCCGAACGCGTGACCACCATCACCCTTGCCCGCCCGGAAAAGAAGAATGCGATCACGCAGGCAATGTATGGCGTGATGGCGGATGCGGTGAATGCCTATGGCCGCGATGATGCGGCGCGCGCGCTGGTCTTCACCGGACAGGGCGATTACTTCACCAGCGGCAACGATCTGCAGGATTTCGCGATGGCCGGCAGGGATGCCCCGGCCAATGACGATCTGCCCCCGGTCATCCGGTTCCTCCACGCGATCAAGGACTGCGAAAAGCCGATGCTGGCCTGCGTCAACGGCCCCGCCATTGGCGTCGGCCTGACGCTGACCCTGCATTGCGATCTGGTGTATGCCGCCACCAGCGCGACCTTCGCCGCGCCGTTCGTGAAGCTGGGGCTGGTGCCCGAGGCTGCATCATCGCTGCTGCTGCCGCAGGTGATCGGCATGGCCGCTGCCAGCGATGTGTTCATGACCGGGCGCACGCTGACTTCGGAAGAGGCGCTGCGCATGGGCCTTGCCTCGCGCGTGTTCCCCGATGCTGATTTTGCCGCGCAAACGCGCGCGCTGGCCCTCACTATCGCTAATGCCGCTCCAGTCGCGATGCGCCACACAAAGGCGCTGCTGCGCACTCAGGGCGATATGGTGACGCAGGTGATGGCGATCGAAGGCGAGGTATTTGCCGCACAATTGCGCTCACCCGAATTCATGGAAAGCGTCGCTGCAACGATGGCAAAACGCCCGGCAGTGCACGATTGAATGCAGAGCTGCACACTCGTCCGAAGGGACCATCGACCGCGACTTTCTAATTAGCCAAAGCGTCCTCTGCGCGGCGGACACCATATGGAAAAACGCATTCATATATTCGTCCTCGAACGGTGCCGCCTCTTTGCGCCATTCGAATTGCGGTCCGATGGCTACCTCTCTCAAGCCCAGATCCTTGCGCAAAGTATATTCGCGATGGGTTCGGCTCAGCGCGGGCGGAATGGCGAGCCCGCTTGCGGTCGCTGAGGCATCCACCCCATCTCAGTGAACGACTGCCCGCCAGCTGCGCCGTGAAGCGGGCAAGGTCGGTCAGTTTCAGCAATGGCTCAGATACGCGCTCCCAATCACCTTCCGAGCGGGCGTTCGGATCATTAACTATTTTTCATCCGCGCGACACGACCCGGCAAAGCACTCAAGATCATGATCATCAACATGGCCCCGACACCTCCTTCGGGTCGCCTGGGCCGGAGCGCGCACGGTAGTGATCGGATCATCATCAATGCGAAAACCCAGCGTCGTTCCGGCCCTTACCCTGCTCGCACTTTCGGCTGTACCAATCATCGCCGCAATTTCAGTTCCCGAGTGGTTTGATCACCCCGGCAGTGCCGCACCTGTCGCTCTCCCCTTTCCCGCATTGGGGCTGCGTTTTCGAAGGATAGGCAACAGCTACATCGTCACGCACATCCAGAAAGGCGGACCTGCAGACTCGACCGAAATTGGACTGGGTGATCGGGTCGTGGAAATCGATGGTGTAGAGATGGGTGCAGCGCTCACCGTCAGCGATCGTGAATTTGGATGCCGCACCGCTATCGAGTATATCTCTAACGACACACGCCATCGCGCGATTGTAGATCAATGTCACAAGAGGCAGGATGGCGAGTAACAAGATTCTTCTGGTCGAAGACGACCAATCGACCGCTGACTTCATTCTGAAAGGTCTGAATGAAAACGGTTTCGTGGTCGATCACGTTGTCGACGGCCGTGACGGCCTGTTCCATGCTACTGACGAAAGCTACGGCGCAATTGTCCTTGATCGCTTGCTGCCGGGAATGGACGGCATGGCCGTGCTCGCCGCCATGCGAGCGGCGCAGGTTGAAACGCCTGTCCTTATCCTGTCGGCGCTGGGCACTGCGGAAGACCGGGTTGCCGGACTGACCGCCGGTTCGGACGACTATCTGGTCAAACCATTCGTGTTCGCAGAACTGCTGGCGAGGCTGAAGCTGATGCTTCGCAAGGGCGGGCAAGGTGTCTCGGAAGAGACGAGCCTGCATTGCGAAGATCTGTCGATCGATTTGCTCAGGCGAGATGTTCGCCGTGGCGATCGGGCAATTGACCTGCAACCGCGCGAATACCGCCTGCTCGAATATCTCATGCGGCATCAGGGGATCGTCGTCACGCGCACCATGCTGCTGGAAGGGGTCTGGGAATATCATTTCGATCCGGGCACCAACGTGATTGATGTGCATGTGAGCCGGCTTCGCAAAAAGATTGATGAGGGAAATGATGTGCCACTGATCCAGACAGTGCGCGGGGCCGGATATCGGTTTGGGAAATAAGCGGATGCTGAACTGGACCCGGTCTTTCTTCCTCAGGGGGGTGTGGCTTGTCCTGCTGTTCGAAATCCTTGTTGCGGGCGCTGTCGCGCTCGCAGCGCTGCAATTGGCAAAGGCCGAACTGAGCCGATCCGATGCCGAGACGGCCGAAACATTGTTTGAGGATATGCTGGCGGTCGCCAATGTCAGCAAAGCCCTTACACTCGAAGACGTCGTCGCACGTCGGTCCTCAAGTTTGGGAAGCGACGACCTGTTCCTGCTGATCGACGCCAATGACCGCGTAATTGCGGGCAACCTTGCACGATGGCCGACGGGTGTGCCCGCTTCGCGAACTTTCGTCGAGATTGAAGCCACCGCCACGGCGATGCCGGATTCCAGGAAATACGGGGTATTTGCAGCCACACTGGATAATGGCAGCCAATTGCTGGTGGGGCATTCGCTCGAACGCAGCGAGCGTTCTTTAACATCGCTGCGCGATGCCTTGCTCAAGGCGGTACTGCTCGCCTTCCCGCTCGCTGTCGCAGCGGCATGGCTGGTCGTGAAGCTGGTTGATAGCCGCCTGCGTGATGTCGAGGATGCACTCGAAAAGTTCAACAGCGACAATCTCTCGCAGCGCATCGAACTGAACGGCTCGCAAGACACCTTCGATCGTCTGGGAGAAATTTCCAACCGGATGATGGACCGGATCGCCGAACTCGTGGAGGAATTGCGGATCGTGACGGACAGCGTTGCACACGATCTGCGCATGCCCCTGACCCGGCTCAAGAACCGCCTAACGGAAGCCCAGGCGAGCGATGACATCGCCGTCCATGTTGAGATCAACGAACTCGCAACGAACGAACTCGACCATGTGCTCTCCATTCTTACTCAAATGCTGCAGATCGGGCGCGCAGAAGCGGGCATCGGTCGCGAGGCGTTTGTCGCGGTTGACCTGTCCGGGCTGGTCCATGATATGGCCGAAATCTTTGGACCTGTCGCAGAGGATGCGGACCGAAGCCTGACCAGTTCCGGAGCCAAGGCAGCGTCGGTAACGGGGCAACCGGATCTGCTGGCGCGCGCGCTGTCCAATCTGGTGGAGAATGCGCTTTCCTATGGGCGAGGCGCGATCGCGGTGAAGCTGCATGACACAGGCGATGCATTCGAGATTGCGGTCGAGGATGAAGGCCCGGGCATTCCCCCGGAGCACGAAGCCAAAGCCTTGCGCCGTTTTGGAAGACTGGACCCGGCCAGAGCCGGTGGAGGGTCGGGCCTCGGCCTTGCGCTGGCGAGCGCAGTTATGCGGCTGCACGGCGGGACGCTGTTGCTCGCACGGAGTAAAGATCGCTTCGCCGTGATCCTGCGCTTGCCCAAGTCTCCCGGCAATTCTGACTATCCCGCTGAAAGGGCATAGTCTGGCCTTGAAACCACGCGTCCTTCAGCGGCCGCGTTTCTGTATCCAGTGCGACCTCAATCTCGGGATCTGCAACAATTCGGGCCAATGCATCTGGCTGAACGCTACGGGACGCTGAACCAGCCACATCGCTTGCTGATCCGTTTATTGTGCCCGATAATCTCGGCCGATGCCCCTATATCCCGCAGCCGGAACAGGTTCGTGCAATTGTGAACGACACCGTCGAGCGCGCCCGAACCCGAATGCCACGTGCATGGCATGATGGGCGGCATGATATCCGCCCGGCCCGGCGATCTGCAAATCTCGTAGCTGGTTAACCCAGTTGCGGCCTCAGAACGCAATATCCGAAAGCGTCAAAGTCAAAATCCCGTTCACAAACCCACTGATAATCGGCTCGCCCATGGATTAGCGGCGGTCTTGTGAATGGACCGATGCATACAGGAACGCACCGGACCACGCCAAAAGCAGCAGGCCATTCAGCGGTTCAATGCTGGCGATCAGCCGCAGGCCGCCGGTGGGCACAATGTCCCCATAGCCGAGCGACGAATAGGTTTCAGCGGCGAAGTAATAGAGGTTGATCGCACCCATGTCAGACGCGCCTCCCAAGCCTCCGATTGCGCAGTATTCAGCGGCAAACCAGAAGACGCAGGCGTAAAAACCGATCTCGATAAGGTGGGCGGCCACCAGACCTGAAAGCACAAGCGGCAGGGTGCGCCGCAAGGACCCCCTACGATGCGTAATCTTGCGATCGAGATAGCTCACTGCCTCGTAATGAAAGCTTGTCGTGACAAGCAAGGATACCAGGGCCAAAAAGATGGCTTGGGCGAGTTGCATCTCGATCAATGGGTGCCGCCGCGGATCCCGGCGCGCTGGGGTATGAATACAATTAGGGCTACTATCGCGACGATAAGCACACTGGAGGCAAGCGAGCGGCTGAATTCCAGTCCGCCATTGGCAATCGGCTTGTCGAGGAAATCGCCAACCGTCGCGCCGAGCGGGCGGGTCAGGATGAATGCCGCCCAGAACAGCGCGACATGACTCACGCCGGTGCGGTAATAGAGCAGCGCGGTGATCGCGAGCGCACCTCCAAATACGGCCGCCGCCCCCAGATAGCCCAGCGAGCCGTCGGCCAGCCAGTCTCCAAGCGCAGTGCCGAGCGTTTGAGATAATGTGATCGTCAACCAGTAGAACACTTCGGCCCGAGGCTCATGCACACTTGCGACTGACACCGTGCCCAGGGTTCTATGCCACAAGAACAGCGAGCCAAGGACCAGTCCGAGCAGTAACAATGACCCACCGGGATAGCCAATCCCCATCGAACGGGTTGCATAGTCGGCCATCGTGGTGCCCGCCGTGGTCGAGGCGATGATGGTTGCCCAATACAGGAACGGGTGAAACTTGCTCGCCTTGATCTGCAGATACACGAGGATCGCAAGGATGGCCCCGAAAATGGCCGTGCCTATCACATAACCGTTCAGACCCGATTGACCCGCCTGCGCAGTCGTCTCGCCCAGCCACGACATGCTGACTGCATCCCCGCCGGTCTCGCCCAGCGTGGTCGCGAGGATCTTGATAATCCAGAAGCCCAACGTGATTGCAGGGACTTTGCTGAGCGTGTTGAGCTCCTGATCGGTCATTTGCAGGTGCCTTGATCCGGTGAAGGGGGTGCGACTGATGGAGTGAAGCGATGGAGGGAGATCAGGCCCTGTTGCGCCGCAGCGACCACATTTCCAGAAGGCTTGCTTCACCCTTGAAATGGTGGATCAGCGCAAACCCGGCGTGACCGATCAGATAGGCCCAGACGGCGTTCGATAATGTCTCGTGGATGTCCATTGCGAGGCCGACAAAACTGCTCTGCGTCGCGCCAAACTTGCCAGCGAGCCAGTAGATGACGCCGGTTGTTGCCATCGCCAGCATCAGCATCACCCCAAGACCATGTACAGCGGAGGGCAGCGCCGCTCCGGCGTCAAACTTGGCGAGGCGGAATTTCTTCGCGGCGGTCCAGTGTATTTTGAGATCGGCTACCAACGCTTTTAATCGTGCCGCGCTGAACCAGGGGAACAATTGCCCAAAGGCCGTACCGCGTGGGCGGATCGCGATCCGAAGGAACAGCGCCGACGCGAGCACGAACGCGCAGATCCCGGAATATTCGTGAATTTCGAAGATCCAGTCGCCTTCAGCGCCAGCCTTGGGGCGGGTCATGAACTGGCTGGTCGTCAGCTGGGTGACAATGGCAATCGCCAGCGTTGCATGGAACAGCCGCGTCAACCAGCCGTGCTTGTTTTGAACGTCTTCCACAATTCTGTTCCCTCGAAGTCTGGGCTCCCGTCAGTGGTTATTGCGCATGGAGCGTTGTCGGGAGAGTGGCTGGTGCATTACAAAAGATTAACCTGGTCAATCATCGGGCATCGCGGCCAGCACCCTGTCGGGTGTCATGGGAAAGGCATAAAGCCGCGCACCGCAAGCGTTGTAGATCGCATTGGCAATCGCGCCTGCGCCTCCACACATGCCGAGCTCGCCGATCCCCTTTGCCTGGATCGGGCTTGCGACAGGATCGCGTTCCTCGACCATCACCACCTCCAGAACGGGCACATCGCGGTTCACTGGAACGTGGTATTCGGCAAGGTCCGAATTGACCAAATGGCCATCTGCGGGATCGAATAGCAAGCTTTCGGTCAGCGCGCTGCCGATGCACCAGACCATTCCGCCCAGACATTGCGAGCGCGCGGTTTTCGCGTTCAACACGCGCCCGAAACCAAACGCGCCGGTCATTCGCCGCACGCGCGTTTCGCCAGTCCAGCGATTAACCGCAACCTCCGCAAAAAAAGCTCCGAAGCCTGATGCGATGTAATCGTCGGCAATATCGCCCGGCTCGAAATGACCTTCCGTTGAGACCGGTTTACCGTCTGCAATATCCGCAAGCGTGGCAGACCCGCCGTCCCATGCGACTGCGCCATCCTTGAAGGTTAACGCATCGACCGGTTGGCCGACCTTCTGCGCAATCTCCTTGCGCAAAGCTTCGCATGCCAGGAACACTGCCGAGCCAGCGGATGCTGCGCCCCAGCTGCCCCCTGAACCGGGTCCACGCGGCAGGCGCGTATCGCCCAGTTCGGTAAGCACATCGTCCAGCGGCAGACCGAGCATTTCGCCGGCAATCTGGCCGAGGATAGTATAGGTGCCGGTGCCGATGTCTGTCATATCGGTTTCGACCTTCGCCGTGCCGTCGCCTTGCAATATCACGCGCGCTTTGGCCTCGCCGACATTATGGACGCGTGCGGCACTGGCCATGCCCGTACCGATCCACCATTCCCCTTCGCGCGTCTGGCGTGGTTTACGCGGCGTCTCGTTCCATCCAAATGCCTTGGCGCCCTGCTCGAGGCATTCGGCCAGCTTGCGCGAGCCAAAGGGCTTGCCGGTCACGGGATGTTTGGCGGGAAGGTTGTCGAGCCGCAGCTGGACCGGATCGATGCCGGCCTTCTCGGCCAATTCGTCCATCGCGGCTTCCAACACCGGCATGCCGACCGCCTCG
>JBBRVR010000054.1:0-20344 GCA_038246695.1 Sphingomonadales bacterium | reverse complement strand
CCTGTTCATTCATGCGAAACGCCTTGCCGTTAAGGGACCGATCCATCAACCCCGTGCTTGACTTTAGGCGGCGCGCACGACAAGAGCGCGCGCCTGCCTGTCATGGACGGGCATGGTGATCGCTGCTGTAGCTCAGTGGTAGAGCGCGTCATTGGTAATGACGAGGTCGAGAGTTCAATTCTCTCCAGCAGCACCACGGTTTTGTTTGCGCAACCTATCCGCGTCGCGATATCCTCGCTTAGGTGTCGGTGCCGTCTCGCTGCGGGCGGCCGGTCCGCCTTACGACGCCTGTGGCGCAGGACGATGACGAACCACCCAGCTTGACGCATTGAGATATCCGATTGCAAGCCATGCCGGGATTTCGTTCTTCACTGAGCGAACGTCGAGATTTTTTACATTCCCCTAATCGATATTAGGCATGCCTTAACCTGATCGCACCTAGTCCCGGAGGCCTAACGATGAGGGGTTTACCGAGGCCGACTGCGCAGCGCCATCGCGATTGATCGCGTTTGCAATGCCGGCTCCGCAAATAACACGCCATGAGCATGGAACAATCAGCACTCTCCCCGCCAGCGGCCGCAGCCGCAGGCGATGATACGCCGGATGGTGCCGAACTGCGCGCCGCGCCGCGTTTCACGCTGTTGATCCGTGCGGCAAAGCTGGTTTCCCCCAATGGCGAGTTCGTCTGCGTTATCCGCGATGTGTCCGAAACCGGTGTCAGCGTCCGGCTGTTTCACAAATTGCCACAGGGCAGTCCGCTGGAACTGCGTATGCCCAACGGGGCGTACTACGAGATGACGCCGAAATGGGAGCGCGACAACGAGGCGGGTTTCGAATTCGCAAGTCCAGTCGATGTCACCCGACTCATCGCTGAAGCGAGCGATTATCCCAAGCGCGGTCTGCGCCTTGACGTGTGTTTTCCAATCCGCATTTCGACATTGACCCAGACCTGCGAAGGGGTGATCGCCAATCTTTCCCAGCAGGGCGCGCGGTTCGAAACCGATGGATTGTTTGCGATCGACCAGAATGTGCGGATAGCGACGCTCGAACCAGTGGCCGGTTTTTCGGAACTGCGCGCAAAGGTGCGCTGGCGGCGCGATCACGATTTCGGCGCGGTGTTCGAGGACACGTTTGCGCTTGGCGACTTTGCCCGCCTCGCCGCCCGGATCCAGTCGCCCGGCCTTCTGTTTGATTGACATGCGCCGACCCAAGGGCGCCAGGATGACTTGGATGATCATCACCAAAGCACCTGAAAAGCGCGCCTGATGCTCGAAACAGCGCGATCATCGCTGAACACTGTCGGTATTTTTGACCGACTGCTGGGTCTCGACACGCTGGCCGGGCGCATTTTGCGCTATGGCATTGCGAGCGCGAGCGGCACCATCATCGATTTAACCGCATTCGCTCTGCTGGTTGCAGGCGGGATCGATATTGGACTGGCGGCGGCTTGCGGCTATCTGCTCGGCACCGCGCGGCACTGGCAGATATTCAGACACACCCGCCAAAAGGGGCTCTTCGTCGCTTCTGGAGGATTGGGCGTGGCGCTGACGACCTGCATTGTCACGCTAAGCGTTGAAAGCGGGTTTGATGCAGCCCCGTCAAAGATTGCAGCGATGTGCGCAAGCTTTGCCAGTGTCTGGCTGGTGCGGTTGCTGTTTGTTGTTGCCGAGGACCGGCTGGCGCCGTGAAGCCGATCATCACGCGCGGGCTTATGCCGGGATGAAGTCCCCCTTGCGGCTTTATGCCGGAATGAAGTCCCCCTTGCGGCTTTATGCCGGAATGAAGTCCATCGCGACACCGTTGATGCAGTGCCGTTTGCCGGTAGGTTTTGGCCCATCGCCAAAGATATGGCCCAGATGTCCGCCGCAATCGGCGCAGTGCACTTCGGTGCGCGGAAAGCCGATCTTGTAATCGGTGGTGGTGCCGATCGCACCAGCGTCTACCGCCTTGTAAAAGCTGGGCCAGCCGGTGCCGCTGTCATATTTGTGGAATGATGAATACACCGCGTTGCCACACCCTGCACAGACGAAGGTGCCCTTGCGCTTTTCATTGTCCAGCGGCGAGGTGAATGCGCGTTCGGTCCCTGCATCGCGCAGGACGTAAAATTCGCTCTTTGTCAGCTTTTGCCGCCACTGCGCCTCGGTCTTGCTCACGCGGAAGCTCTTTGCCTGCGCGGGCGCAGCGCCGCACGCAGCCAGCAGCGGCAGGCTTGCGCCGATCGCGGCAGCGCCGAGGAAAGTCCGGCGCGACTTTTCGAAGGTCTTCATCAAGGCAATTCCCGTATCATCATAAAGGGTTTCTCCTTTTATATACGGTGCAAACGGCCAAAAAGTTTCACCGGCACGTCCGCGTCAGAACTGCGTGATCTCCACTTCCAGCTTGCGAAAGCCGTGAACGAAGTTGGCTCTCACTCGCTCAACATCCCCGGCCACATGCACCCGCATCCGCCGCTTATGCATTTCTTCGAGCAGCACGCGCAATTGCAACTCCGCAAGACGGGCGCCGACGCAGCGGTGAATGCCATAGCCAAATGCCAGATGCCGCCGCGCGTTCTCGCGTGTTATGTCGAGCTTGTGCGGATCGGGAAACACGCTCTCTTCGCGGTTGGCGCCCAGATACCACAGCACCAGCTTGTCGCCCTTCTTTACAACATTGCCGAACAGCTCTGAATCCTCGGTCGCGGTGCGGCGCATATGCGCAAGCGGGGTCTGGTATCGCAGGCATTCCTGCACCGCATTGGGGATGAGATCGGGGCGTTCCTCCAGCAGCTTGCGCTGGTCGGGAAACTGATCGAGCGCATGAACTATCCCGCTCATCGTGTTGCGCGTGGTATCGTTACCGCCCACGATCAGCAGCACCAGATTGCCCATGAATTCCTGCGGGCTCATCTGGTTCATCGCATCCGAATGGATCATCATCGAGATAAGGTCGTTGCCCGGCTCCGCCTCCTGCGCCTTCTTCATCCACAGCTGCTGGAAATAGGCCGCCATTTCCTCCAGCATGCTGCGCCGCATTTCGTCCATTTCGCGCACCGTGCCAAGCTCGGTATCACCCGCCCAGTCGGACCAGAAGGTCAGCAAACGGCGATCTTCCCACGGGAAATCAAACAGCAGCGCGAGCATCCCGGTGGTCAGCTCGATCGAAACCCGGTCGACCCAGTCGAATGTTTCGCCGCGCGGCAAGGTATCGAGCAATTCGCCGGTGCGCGCGCGAATATCACCTTCCATCGCGGTCATCGCCGAAGGGGTGAATTTGGGCGCGACGGTGCGTCGCTGGCCGGTGTGCTTGGGCCGGTCCATCGCGATGAACATCGGCAGGTCGAACCGGCCTTCCCCGCCATCGCCGTCTTCGTCCTCAACCCGTTCAAGGATCGTGATGCCGCCATATTCCCAGCTGGAGGAATACAGCTCGGGCAGGGCTTCGATATGCTGAATCGCCTTGTGCCCGACAACCGCCCAATACGGGCCGAAGGGGCTTTCGGGGATGTAGTGCATCGGGCCTGCATCCTGCATCTGTTTGAAGATCGGCTGCCAGCGATTTTCGAAATAGATGTCGGACCGGCTTACATCCCATTTGTTCGGATGGCTGGGCTTGGCATCGGGATGCGTCTCGAAATGCTGCCTCAGCGCCTGATGAGCAGTGGGCGAGGTGCGCCATTGCGACTTTTGCAACGGATTGCCGGCATCGGGTGCGATAGTTGCCATGACTGCTCTCTCCTGTGAAGAGCGGCCGCAGCCCGGTTTCATGCCAGGCTGTCTGTAAAGCCCACTCCGTTACGGCATCCTGCCCTAATTAACATGAGTGTCAATAGTCGGTTGCGATTTGCGACTTATTCGGCGGGTTCGGGATCGGTCCTGCGAGGCGCACCGCCTATGCCGGCAGGCTCGCGAGCGAACAGCGATTTGCCCGCACGGCGCTTTTTCTCGCGTCCCGCTCCGCCCGATTTCATCACCCGCTTGCGGAACAGCAGCGATCCACCCTTGACCAGCAGGAAGACAGCCACGGCCTGCCATGCGAGCGCCACTGCGTGGGTCCACAGCGTTTCTTCCAGCGCGGCGCGCGCCAGCATCGCGAACGGCGATGACAGCGGAAACACCACCGAAGTCAGTTCCAAGGGGGTGCCGATCTGGCCGATATTGGCCGCCGAGAGGAAAAACACCATCAGTTGCAGCATCGTGACCGGCATCGACATGGTCTGCACTTCTCGCACAGATGTCGCCATCGCGCCGATCGTCAGAAACAACGACCCGAGGAGCAGATATGCCATCGAGAAATACACAATCCCCAGCGCGATAAACACCGGCCAGCCGACCGCCGGGCCGGGCAGTTCGCGAAAATTGGTCTGAGTGACAGTGACAATGGCATTTTCGGCAATCGCCCAGGATCCCCAGCCGACAGCGCCCCACACCGCAATCCCGACAAACGACACGCCCAGCATCGCAAACAGCTTGCCCATGAACACCGCGTCCATCGGCAGCGCGGCGGCGAGGACTTCGATGATCTTGTTGCCCTTTTCCTCGGCGAGGTTGGACAGCACCATACCGCCCAGCAGCATCGTCAGCAGGAACAGTACCATCTGCGCAGCTTGCGCAGTGCGGATACGGTTCGTGCGCTCCGAAGCGGCGCTGGTTGCGACTACATCGCTGGTCGCTTCGGGGAAGCGCACAGGTGTTGCAGAGGTGGCGGTGGCCGCGATCAATTCGACAGGGCCTTGCCACCGGTCGATCTGGCCTTGCGTGCCCACCAGTTGCGGCGCGGTGAGCGTGCCGGTGAGAATGGCGGCGTAATTCCCGCGCCGTTCATCCAGAAATGCCCGCGGATCAAATGCGCTCGCGCTCGATGCTTCCTCGATCTCGCGCAGCGCTGGCACCGCGCCGCCCAGTTGCGGGCGCAAATTGTCCGCCGCTGCGATCATGGCCGCGTTGTCCTGCGCGTTCATGGCGAGGCCGATTTCGACGCTGACGGCCTGTGCAGAAACCGATTGGCCGATGCTGCCAGCAAGCCCCCCGATCAACACCGGGAACAGCGGCCCGATCAGGAAGAACACGAAGGCGCGGCTGAACAGCACCGCGACAAAATCGCGCCGCGCGATGACCCATGCCGCCTCGAAAAAGGACAGGCGCGGATTGGCGTTGATGGTGCCTTGATCGGTCATTGTCCGTTTCCCCTTCACTTGCCTGCCAGCGCATCTGCTTCGAGCTGGCGCGCAGCGGCCTCGCCCGCAATCGCGACGAAGGCATCGTGGAGCCCGGCGCGCTCGATCGAGAGCGAAAGGATGCCCGCTTCGCCTTCGATCAGGCTCTTGAGCAGGGGTCCGACCCCGGTTTCAGGCAGCGAGAAATAGAAGAAATCACCCTCCCGCCGCGCGTCTGAGGGAAGGGCGGCGGTCCAGCCGCCTTCGCGTGCGCGCGTTTCAAGCCGCACCTGCGCCGGGATGCGGTCGCGCGCCGACTCGACGCTGCCGGCGTAGGGCACGCGGCCCCCGGCAATGATTGCCACGCCTTCGCACAGCCGTTCGGCATGGTGAATGACATGGGTTGAGAAGATGACCGTCACGCCCTCTTCGGACAGGGCGCGAATCATCCGCTCCAGCTTGCCTTGGTTGATCGCATCGAGGCCGGAAAACGGCTCATCCAGCACCACCAGACGCGGGCGATGCACCAGCGTGCCGAGCAATTGCACGGTCTGCGCCATCCCCTTGGATAGCTGTCGGATCGTGCGATCAGCGGCATGGCCCAGATCGTGGCGTTCCAGCAATTCGACCGCGCGTTTGCGCCCTTCGGCCAGCGGCAGGCCGCGCAACGCGCCCATGAACGCAATCGCCTCGGTCGATTTCATCGCCGGATACAGTCCGCGTTCCTCTGGCAGATAGCCGATCAGGCGGCCGATATCGTGCGGGCGATCATACCCGAACACGCGGCGGATACCTTCGTCGGGATCGATAATGCCCAGCAGCATCCGCAAAGTGGTGGTTTTCCCCGCGCCATTGGGGCCGAGCACGCCGTAGATCGCGCCCTCGGGCACGCTGAGGTCCACACCATCGACTGCGCGGGTGCCGTCAAAACTCTTGACCAGACCGCGAGCCTCGATCGCGAGCGGTCGGTCGTCATGGAGACCCACCTCGCTCACCTGTTTGCTCGCTGTCATCAGATCGCTTACTGCCATGTTCATGACCTTGGTGGTTAACGCGCGCAGCTAAACGGGAGTAACCCTAAGTATGGTTAACGGCAGCGTTACCATAGATACCAGCGAAACCCTTGAATTAAGGATCGCGGACGAGGCGCGCGCGCTGGGTTTTGCCGCCTGCGGATTTGCGAGCGCGGGCGAGGATGCGGTTCGCGCTGAGCGGCTGGAGCAATGGCTGGGCGAGGGGCATCACGCATCGATGGAGTGGATGGAGGCGCGTGCTCACCACCGCCGATCCCCGCAGGGGCTGTGGCCAGCGGCGCGCTCGGTCATTGCGCTGGGCATGAGTTATGCGCCCGGTCGCGATCCACTGGAACTGGAGGCGCAGCGCAGCCGTGCGCGCATCTCGGTTTACGCGCAGGGCAAGGATTACCACGATGTCGTGAAAAAGCGGCTGAAGGCGCTTGCCCGATGGCTGGTCGCGGATCAGCCGCAAGCCGAGGTCAAGGTGTTCGTCGATACCGCCCCGGTGATGGAAAAGCCGCTGGGGGAGGCAGCAGGGATCGGCTGGCAGGGCAAGCATACCAATCTGGTCAGCCCGGAGCACGGTTCATGGCTTTTTCTCGGCGCAATCTACACCACGCTGGAACTGGCGCCGGCGCAGCCGCACCGCGACCAGTGCGGATCGTGTCGCGCGTGCCTTGATGCGTGTCCGACAGATGCTTTTCCGCAACCTTATCTGCTCGATGCGCGGCGGTGCATTTCTTATCTTACAATAGAGCACAAGGGACCGGTGGCGGAGGAGTTTCGAGCGGCCTTGGGCAATCGCATTTATGGCTGCGACGATTGCCTGGCCGTGTGCCCGTGGAACAAGTTTGCGCAGACAGCCCACGCCGCGCGCGAATTCGCGGCCCGCGCCGAACTGGTCGCGCCGCGTCTGGCGGAATTGCTGGCGCTGGACGATGCGGGGTTCCGGGCGCTGTTCTCAGGCTCCCCGATAAAGCGCATCGGGCGGGACAGGTTCGTGCGCAATTGCCTCTATGCTGCCGGAAACAGCGGCGATGGCGCGCTGATCGCCCCGGTCGAGGCGCTGATTGCGGACCCCGATCCGGTGGTTTCCGATGCCGCGCAATGGGCGCTGGCGCGGCTCAGATCAGCTCCTTGAGCGGGGTGTCGGCATCAGCCAGCAGGGTAGGGTCGATCCGCTGTGGCCGGGATTCGAGCAATTTGCGCGCCTGCACATAGTCCTTCATCGCGTTGACGCAGTCGAACGCGATCGGGCGACCCTCTTTCAGATAAACCACCGTGAACTTGCGTGTAGCGGGATCGCCGCGCACCAGCGTCTGATCGTAGCCGATATTCAGCCCGGCGGTCTGCAGCTTGAGGTCATACTGGTTGGACCAGAACCACGGCAGCGCATCATAGGGTTGCTTGTCTCCCATGATCGCGCGGGCGGCGATGTTAGCCATATCGTTGGCATTCTGCACCGATTCCAGCCGGATTACCGCATTATCGGCATAAAGGTTGGCATGCGCGGCGCAGTCTCCGATCGCGTAGATATCATCGAGCGTGGTGCGACAGCAGAAATCGACATCGACGCCGCTCGATCCCGCAGCGCCCGCCGCGATCAGCGGCGCGACGGCTGGCACAATGCCGATGCCGACAACCACCATGTCGCAGGGAATTGTGTCGCCATTGTCCAGCGCCACACCGGTCACTCTGCCATCCTCACCGAGAATCTCTGCCAACCCGTGGGACAGCCGGACATCGACACCCTGTCGCCGGTGTTCGTCTTCGTAAAAGCGCGACAAGGGCTCTCCTGCAACCCGAGCGAGAACCCGGTCCTGCATCTCGATCACGGTCACCTCGCAGCCCAGCTTGCGCAGCACCGCGGCCGCCTCCAGCCCGACATAGCCGCCGCCAATCACCACAGCGCGCCGCGCGCCCGCCTGCAACGCCGCCATCATCGAATCGGCATCGGACCTGTCGCGCACATAGAACACACCGCTCAGGTTAGCCCCGCCGCATCCAAGCCGCCGTGGGTCGCCCCCGCCGGCCCAGATAAGCTTGCGATAGCTTACAAGCGCGCCATCGCTGAGCGAGACGGTGTGCGCGACCGGGTCGATCGCGGTAGCCGCCGCGCCAAGTCGCAGATCGATGCCCTTGTCTGCCCAGAATTTTTCCGGACGGATCATGATCCGCTCGAACGGTTTGTCGCCCGCGAGGTATTCCTTGGACAGAGGCGGCCGTTCATAAGGCGGAGCCTTGTCGCGCCCGATCAGCATGATCGAGCTTTCGTGGCCCAGTTGGCGCAAGGCAATGGCCGCCTGCGCGCCGCCATGCCCCGTCCCCACGATGACGACATCCGCATTGTGCGTGGCCACCCCCATAAACCTCGTTCTCCTGATCCTGTGTGGCTGTCAGGTTGCGGTAAAGCGCCTCATCGTCAAGCGTGCAGACCGGTCATGCGCGCTCATTCACCGCTCAAGCAGGTTGCGCGCCTGGCTGGCGATCTGCGCCAGCACCGCAGGGGCGATGGGCTGTTGCGCCTGCGCACGCGCTGTCATCGTGCGGAACTGGGCAACCGCGCTTTGATTGCGTGTCACCCAATCGGCAACAGTGCCCAGCGGATCATCCCGGCGCGCTTTGTCACGCATCAGACGACGAAGGAATTCAAGCCGCATCTGCTGGAAATCGCGCGCCAGTCCGCTAACCAGCAACCGCTCCCAGATATCGGAAGGCGACATATGCGCCGCCGTGCCCTGCGCCCAGTCCAGCCCGAGCCGACTGCCGATGTCCGTGAAGGCCTGGGTCAGGCGCTGGGGATCGATCTCTGTCCGCAGCGCCAGATTGGCCAGTCCGACCGAGCCGTCCATGTCATACAGATCAGCGACGTCATGCGCGATGGCGGGCGGCGCGCCGTGGTCAACAAAGTGTCGGTGCAACGTCTCGGCCCGTTCGCGCGTTTCCTGCGAAATGAGATTGCCGCGTGCCTGAATCAGCGCCGCAACGCCGGGTTGCAGCCGCTCGATCTGAGTCGCCGCCTCGATCTGGCCTGCACAGGTGCGAAGGACATCGGACATGAGATTGCCGACTGCTGCCGCCAGCCGGTCGAACAAGACCAGCCGTGCGACCTCTGGCATGGGCTCGCCGTCGAGCCTTGCCCACAGCGCCTTGAGATCGAACAGGCGCTCAGCCACGACAAATGCAGCCGCGACATCGGCAAGGTCAACGCCCTCTTCCTCGACCAGCTCAAAGGCGTGGAGCAGGCCCAGCCGATTGACGATGCGATTGGCGATATCGGTCGCGATCAATTCGCGCCGCAGCCGGTGTTCGCGGATATGGCGGGCATAGCCTTGCTGCATAGGCGCGGGGAACATCGCGATCAGGTTCGATTCCAGCTGCGGATCGTCGGGCAGGCCGCTCGCCTCGACGGCGTCCTGCAATGACAGCTTGGCCGAGGACAGCAACACCGCCAGTTCGGGCCGGGTCAGGCCCTGTCCATCGGCGGCGCGTCGACTGAATGTGTCTGCGTCGGCCAGCCCCTCGGTCCGGCGGTCCAGCTCGCCGCGTTCTTCCAGCCGTTCGATCAGGCGGACATAGCTGGGCACGGCGGAAGATCCACCAGCCTCGGCGATCGAGAGTGCCAGCGCCTGCAGGCGGTTGTCCTCCAGCACGATGTCGGCAACTTCATCGGTCATCGCCTCCAGCAGGGTGTTCCGCTCCTGGGTATCCAGTTCGCCCGCACGCACGGCAGCGGCGAGCGCGATCTTGATGTTCACTTCGTTATCCGAACAGTCGACGCCTGCTGAATTGTCGATGAAATCGGTGTTGATGCGCCCACCACGCAACGAAAACGCAATGCGCGCGGCCTGCGTCACGCCCAGGTTTGCGCCTTCGCCCACCACCTTCGCGCCAACATCATCGGCATCGATGCGCAGCGCATCGTTGGCCGGGTCGCCGACATTGGCGTGGCTTTCATGCGCGGCCTTGATGTAGGTTCCGATCCCGCCAAACCACAACAGGCCCGCATCCGCCTTAAGGATGGCACTGATTAGGGCATCGGGCTCGATCATGCGCTGCTCAAGGCCCAGCATGACCTGCGCCTGTTCCGACAGTTCGATCTGTTTCAGGCTGCGCGCATAGACCCCGCCGCCGTTCGAGATCAGCTTTGCATCGTAATCCTCCCAGCTCGATCGCGGCAGATCGAACATCCGTTTGCGCTCGGCCCAGCTGGCTTGCGGATCGGGATCGGGATCGATGAAGATGTGGCGGTGATCGAAAGCTGCCACCAGCTTTATCGCCTGCGACAGCAGCATTCCGTTGCCAAACACATCGCCCGACATATCCCCGCAGCCGACCACCCGCACGCTTTCGCTCTGCACGTCGATCCCCATTTCGAGGAAGTGGCGCTGCACGCTGACCCACGCGCCCTTGGCGGTGATGCCCATCGCCTTGTGATCGTAGCCGTTCGATCCGCCGCTGGCGAAGGCATCGCCGAGCCAGAATTCGCGCGATTGCGCGATCCCGTTGGCGATATCGGAAAAGCGCGCGGTGCCTTTATCGGCGGCGACCACGAAATAGGGGTCTTCGCCATCGAGGATGCGCACGCCTTCGGGGTGGACCACCTTAGCCTCGACGATGTTGTCGGTGACGGACAGCAGCGTGCGGATGAACACCTCGTAACTCGCCTGCCCTTCGGCGGCCCAGCCATCGCGGTCCTGCGCGGGGTTGGGCAATTGCTTGGGATAGAAGCCGCCCTTGGCCCCGCTCGGCACGATCACCGCGTTTTTGACCTTCTGCGCCTTCATCAGGCCGAGGATTTCGGTGCGGTAATCGTCGCGCCGGTCGGACCATCGCAGGCCCCCGCGCGCGATCGCGCCACTGCGCAGGTGAATACCCTCGACCCGGCGCGAATAGACGAAGATCTCGCGCCAGGGCACCGGTTTGGGCAGGCCGGGCATGAGGCTGGAATCGATCTTGAACGCGAGCGCCTCGGCATTCGGGCCAAATCCGGCGGCGGCAAAGGCGTTGGTGCGCAGCACAGCATCGACCACCGCGCGATACAGGCGCAACACGCGGTCATCGTTGATCGCGGAGACCTTGGCCAGCCCGGCGTTGAAGGCGGCGATGGCCGCGCCGATTGCTGCCTCGCGGTCGCCTGCGAATGCAGGGTCGTGTCGGGCGGTGAACAGATCGATCATCGCGCGCGTCACCTGCGGCGCGCGCGCCAGCGCATCGACCACGGTGTAGATGGTAAAACTGATCCCGGTTTGGCGCAGATAGCGATAGATCGCGCGCAGCCATTCCGCCTCGCGTGCGGTCAGCCCGGTGTCGATCACCAGCCGGTTGAAGGCATCGTCCTCGGCATAGCCGTTCAGCACCTCGGCAATCGCGGATTCGATGGCCCCGGTGCGCTCCAGAATGCTGGCGGCATCGGTTCCGGCCTGTGCATCGGCGGGCAATTCCAAGGTGAAATCGTGGATCGTGCCAAGTGCGCCGCCCGCCAAGGCGGTCGCCAATTGTGTCATCACGCGAAAGCCGAAATTCTCTAGCGCCGGGACCGCATCGGATAGCGCGAAATCACCGGTGGTGTGATAGATTTTGAGCCGCAGGCAGCCTTCGGCGTCGCTTTCCAGTCGATACAGCCGCACATCGCGATCGCTTGCGCTGCGCCCGGTATTTGCGGCCAGCGCGCGCAGACGGGTGATGTCGCGCGCCGCCTCGGCCGCGCCGTAATGGCTGCGATAGCTTTGCGGGAAAGCATCGGCGTAACGCATCGCAATCGCCGCCACGCGCGAGCTTTCGTCCCCCTGCGCCAGGGCTTGCTCGACCGCTTCGGCCCAGCCGCGCAGCAGATCCTGTATCTGGCGCTCGATCGGAGCGACCACCGGCAATTGCGGCGTTGCGCGGGTATCCAGCAGGAACTGGATCATCGCCAGCCCGCTGCCCTCTACCGCCAGACTCCAGTCCAGCATCACGCTGCCTGGTATCTGCGTCAGCAGAGCCTGAATCTCCAGCCGTACAGTGGTCGAGAGCATATCGCGTGGCAGCCATACAAATGCAAAGACATGGCGTTCCAACGGAGAGTTGATCAGCACAAGGCGCGGGCGCGGGCGGTCGATCAGGCTCATCATCGTGGTCGTCAGCAGCCGCGTATCGGCCATGCTGAACGCGACCAGCAGATCATGCGGCAGGGTCGTGAAGGCATGGATCAGCGCCTTGCCCGTATGGCCGCTGGGGCTAAAGCCGAACTCCTGCGTCAAGGACGCAACGCGCGCGCGCATGATCGGCACTTCGGCGGAAGGGGTGGCAAGGCCTGCGCTCGTCCAGACCCCGGCATGGACCGACAGTGCGGTTACGGCGTCACCATCAAACTGCGGCACGATGAACAGATCGAGCGCGGCGCGGCGATGGACGTTGGAGAGGTGGTTGGCCTTGATTATCAGCAGCGTGCGTGCCGCGCCTTTATGATCGGGCTGCGCGAACCATTCGAACGCCTTGTGATAGGATACATCGGCAAGCACGTCGCGCGCGCTCTTGCGGCAGACGCCCAGCACTTGCGACACCTCACCATCGCGCGACCGGGTGAGATGCCCCAGCTGCGTTAGCATTCCGTCATTCAACCATTGCAGCAGCGCCGCTTCCTCGCTGACATTGCCGCCGTTATGATCGGTGAGCGCGGCGGCATCCGCGCTCATTGCGGCCTGCAATTGCGGCCAGTCCGAAACCGCTGCACGCACATCGGCCAGCGTCACCCGCAATTGCGCCAGCAGATCGCGGCGCTGGCGGGCATCGACGCGCGGTGTTTCGATATAGATAAGCGATTCCGGCCCGGAATTGCCTTCGCCCGCGCCCGGTGTTCCGATGCCGGTGATCTCGCCTGCATCGTTGCGGGTTACTGGCACCACCGGGTGCACCAGCACATCGATGCCAAGGCCCAGCGCGGTAATCGTTGCGGCAATTGAATCGACCAGAAACGGCATATCATCGTTGACGATACCGATACGCAGGCGTCTGCGCCCGGTGGTGGTGGATTCAAGCAGCAGCGCAGACCGCTTCGCATCGCGCGCGAATCCTGCCGAGATCAGGAAGTCTGCCGTCTCTTCCAGCGCCTGTGGCGACAGGGGCGTATCGCCCGGCAGGATCGCGGCGGCCAGATGCGGGATCAGCGCATCACGCAGGTGGGCTTTGTTGGCGGGGGTAGTCGACACGTATGCTCTCCCGATGCTGTGTGCCGGTGGGGGCGGGGTGCAATTTAATTATGCGCCCGTATTCTTATCGTTCTTGGTTACAGTGAACACCGCTCTACGTGCAAGCGCGATAATGCCGTATCAGGCGGCGAATTCGGCCGCCATCGCCTCCAGCGTCAGTTCCAGCGAGCGGATGCGATCCTGCGGGTCGAAAGTTGATCCGCACAGCAGGATTTCGTCGGCGCGCGTTCGCTCGATAAAGGCCGCGATTGCGCCGCGCACCTCTTGCGCCGTGCCGATTGCGCCCGCCTGTCCGATGTGAGCCAGCATGGCGCGCGCAGGTGCGGGAAGGGTGGCGGTGTAATCGCTTATCGGTGGCGGCAGGCGACCCGGATTGCCGGTGCGCAGCGCGACAAACGCCTGTTGCTGGCTGGAGGCGATCGTGTGCGCTGCTTCGCTGGTTTCGGCGGCAAAGGCGTTCATCGCCACCATTACGTGTGGGCGATCCAGCGATTCTGACGGGATGAAGCTGCGACGATACAGCTCCAGCGCCTCATCCAGGTGATCGGGCGCAAAATGCGCGGCAAAGGCGTAGGGCAGGCCCAGTTTTGCAGCGAGGCTCGCGCCGAACAGGCTCGACCCCAGCATCCACAATTGCACCTGCGCGCCGTGGCCCGGCGTTGCGATTATCGGCAGGTCGATATCGCCGGTTAGCAGCGCGCGCAGCTCCACCACGTCCTGCGGGAAGTATTCCGATGCCTGCGCGAGATTCTTGCGCAGGGCGCGCTGCAATTCCGGCCCTGCGCCCGGAGCACGGCCGAGGCCAAGGTCCACGCGTCCGGGAAACAGCGCGTCGAGCGTTCCGAACTGCTCGGCAATCTGGAACGGTGTGTGGTTGGGCAGCATGATCCCGCCCGAGCCAATGCGGATGGTGCGCGTCGCATTGCCGACATGCGCGAGCACGACCGATGTCGCGCCGCCCGCAATCCCCTCCATCGCGTGATGTTCGGCAACCCAGAACCGGTTGCACCCGCCACGCTCCGCCGCCTGAGCGAGCGCGGTGGTGGCGGCAAAGGCCTCAGACAGCGTGCCCCCTTCGCGCACCGGGACAAGGTCGAGGACGGAGAATTGCGTCATTGGGGCGCGCCTTCGGGTTGCGGGGCTTCTGATTGCGGGCCGAGTTGTTCAAGGTATTCCTTGGCGTCCTCTGCCGCTGCGCTGCCGGGCTGGGTGTCGATCACCGATTGCCAACTGGCGCGAGCGCTATCCTGCCGGCCCGAAAGCGCCGCGATCACGCCCGCTTCGAGCCCGATGGCGCCTTGTTGCGGCGCGACCGCCGCCGCCCGCTCTATCGCTGCCTGCGCATCACCCAACCTATCCAGCCGCCGCAGCAGCGTCGCCTTGAGCAGCCAGCCTTCGGCGTCTTCGGGTGTGAGCGAGGTTGCGGCCTCCAGCGGCGGCAAGGCTTCGCCAGGTCGATCAAGCGCGACCAACGCTCGCGCCATATCCAGCGCGGCAATCGCCTGCAACGGGGCTGACGCAGCGGATACCGCATCTTCCCGAGCCAGGCTGAGCAATTCGAGCGCGAGTGCAGCATCGCCGCCCGCCAACGCAGCATTGCCGGCCATCGTCCCGAAACGTGCGCGGATGCGCTTCTCATCGACAGGCGATTCGTTTCTGGCATCCAGAAACGCGGTGCGCGCATCGTCCCACAGGCCCAGTTCGGTCGCCGCGATACCGAGGCAGTGGTTGGCGATCACCCGCTGTGCGCCTGAGGTTTCACTGCGCCGGATCTGAGCTTGCGAATGCGCGCGCGCCGGATCGGTCTCGATCAAGGTCAGGCAAGACGACAGCCAGATGCTGGTGGGATCGGGCGGCGAAGGGTCAGCGGGCCGCGCAGGGCGGTTGGCCAGCTCATCGGGCACGCCCAGCGGCGTTGTGACGGTCGGATTCGGGCCGACTTGCAGCAAGGCAATCGGGAGTAGGACGGGGAGCAGCATCATGCCGGTAACGGATCGGACCTCTCATAAAAATCGGCCACTTGCGCCGCCAACAGAGCGATATCCTGCGGGCGCGACAGCCGGTGGTCGCCATCCTTGGCCAGTATCACCTGTATATCGTCTGTATCGAGTGCGTTGGCGAGCTGAACGCTGGTCTCCCACGGGACATCGGCATCGCGCTGCCCGTGCAGCAGGCGCACCGGGCAATGGATCGCGATACCGCGCTCGTGGTCCGGGTTGGCCAGCATCAGGTTGCTTTCAGCATCTGCGAAAAAGCCGGGGTGAATGGGCGTTGCGTCCGGGCCATAGGGATTGGCTTCAAACACCGTCTCCCCGCGCGCCAGCACCGCGCGCTGTTCCTGCGTGTAGCCCCAGCGGGTAAAGTCGGGCGCGGCGGCGATGCCGATCATGCCCACCAACCGCGTGCCCAGCGCCGCCCCCACCATCAGCATCAGCCACCCGCCCATCGACGATCCGATGAGCAGCACAGGGCCGTCAACCCGCTCCCCGATCACGGCCAGCGCTTCCTCGCTCCAGCGCGACAGGGTGCCATCGGCAAAATCGCCGCTGCTTTGCCCGCAGCCCGAATAATCAAGCAGCAGGCACGCGCGCCCCTGAGCCATGGCAGCATCGAACAGTGCGCTCGCCTTGCTGCCGGACATGTCGGACATATAGCCGGGCAGGAACACCAGCGTCGGGCCATTCTCCGCCCCGTCGCTGGCCGTGTGGCGAAAGGCGATGCGGCGGCCATCGGGCATCCCATGGAATTGCGTGTCGCTCATGGCGTGCATTCATGCCTGCGAGTGGCGCACAAATGCAAGCTGTGTCACACCCCCGCAATGCGACACCTTTAGAGGACCGTTCCATGTTCAAGACCGATAGCGCACCCCAGCCCGCCAATCCCGTCACCAACACCTCGCGCGCCAGCGTCTCGCGGCGCGCGCTGTTCGGTCTGGCAGGAGCCACCGCCGCAATCGCCGCCGCTCCGGCTGCAGCGCGCGGGTTCGGCAGCGGGTTTACGCACAGCGTCGCTAGCGGAGAGCCTCAGGCCAACAGCGTGCTGTTGTGGACCCGGTATGTCGGCGATGCGGAGACGGCGCTCGAATGGCAGGTTTCGGCTACCGAGGATTTTGCCCGGCCCATCACCGAGGGCAGCGTCAACGCCAGCCCTGACCGCGACTGGTGCGCCAAGGCGACCGCGCCCGGCCTTGAGGCTGACCGCTGGTATTTCTTCCGCTTCGTCGCCCCAGATGGCACCGCATCGCCCACGGGCCGCACGCGCACCTTGCCGCAGGGTCCGACGAGCGCGTTCCGCATGGCGGTGTTTTCCTGCGCCAATTTCGGCTTTGGCTGGTTCAACGCCTATGCCCACGCGGCCGAAGTCAACGATTGCGACCTGGCGGTTCATCTGGGCGATTACATCTATGAATATGGCGGGGATACCTATCCCTCGCCGGCGCAAAAGAACCCCGATCGCGATCTGCAACCGGGGCACGAAATCATCGCGCTGACCGATTACCGCCTGCGCTATGCCACCTATCGCGCTGACCCCGATTTGCAGCGCATCCATCAGGTGCTGCCGATGATCGCGGTGTGGGACGATCACGAAAGCGCAAACGACAGCTGGAAGGACGGGGCACAAAACCACCAGCCGGAAACCGAAGGCGACTGGCAGGCACGCAAGGCAATTGCCAAGCGAGTCTATCGCGAATGGATGCCGGTGTCGGATGAGACATACGCCGCATACGATATCGGCACGTTGGCGACCTTGTTCCGCATCGACACGCGGCTGGAGGGGCGCGACCAGCAATTCAGCCTCGAAACGCTGCTGGCGGGCAAGGACAATCCGCAGGCGATGGTCGCCGCGCTCGAAACCTTCCGCGACGGGGCCTATGCCGATCCGGCACGCCAGTTGCTGGGTGCGGCGCAGGAGGAATGGCTGGGCAAGGGGCTGGCCGCATCGAAAGCGCGCGGTGTTACGTGGCAAGTTCTGGTGCAGCAGGTGCTGATGGGCAAACTTGCCTCGCCCCCGACCCTGCTGGATATGCTGGGCGACAACGTGCCCGATTTCGCAAAGAAGCGCATGCAGGCTGCCGCCCTGGCCAACAGCGCCGGGCTGCCGCTCAACATGGATGCGTGGGACGGATACCCCGCCGCGCGCGAACGGGTGTTCGATGCCGCGCTAGCAGCGGACGCCAATTTGATCGTGCTGGCGGGCGATACGCACAATGCCTGGGGTTTCGACCTTGCGCAGGACGGCACAGCTGTGGGCGTAGAATTCGGCGTATCCTCTGTCAGTTCGCCCGGTTTCGAAAGCTATCTTTCGATGATCCCGCCCGATCAGATGGCGGGCGCGCTGGTGGCTGCCAATGGCGAGCTGGCATGGGCCGACACCTCGCAGCGCGGATATATGACGGTCGAGCTGACCCCGACCCGCGCGACGACCGAATGGCGGTTCATGGCCGGGATCAAGAGCCGCTCGACCAAGCTCGCAAGCACCAAGCGGATCGGCACCGATGTGGGATCGGGGACGCTCAGCGTTTAGTCGCGGCTGAAGATTGCCTCTATCGGCAGGCCGAACAGTTCGGCGATGGTGAAGGCAAGCGGCAGGGAGGGGTCATAGCGGCCCTTTTCGATCGCGTTCACGCTCTGGCGGCTGACGCCGAGGTGGTCGGCCAGATCCTGCTGGCTCCAGTCGCGTTCTGCGCGCAGCACCTTGAGGCGGTTTTTCATTACTCGCCCACTTCCCGCCGCATTGCGATCGCGTTCCAGATGGCGCCGAGGCCCAGTCCCATGAACCAGAAAAACGCCGTGCCGAACCCGCCGGTGCCGGGCGCGACCACCTCATAATTTTGCAGGAACTCCCAGATAGTCATGACGCACAGGCAGAACGCGGTGGCAAAAAGCGTCTGCTTCACCAGCATCATTCGCATGTATTCGTCACTTTCCTCGACCAGCAGCCGGAAGATTGTCCAGAACACCCCGAGGAGCGGCAGCGCGGGCAGAATTGCTGCGGCCCAAGCCAGCACACCCGTGGGCGGCGCGGCGCGGAACAGGGTGCCCACGGCAAAGATCAGCACGATGTAGGTCACCATGCACAGCGCCAACCGACGAGTATAGCGGTGCATGGCTGCGGAACGATAGCGCGACATAGAAAGTCCCTTTTCCATAATGACAAAGGCGCTTTACATTTTTGATCCGTTCTTTGTCAAGTCACCTTTCCATTTGCGACCGCCTCTTCGCTGATGACAGCAAGAGCATGCGTCGCTATATGACCCGCATGGCATTCAGGCTTGCACGCACTACCACCACCACAACCTCGGGCATCCGGGGGCTGTTGGTCGCGCGTTGATCGCCGCCAGCGCCGCCCGGTTCGGGGCGGTGCGGTGTCCTCCCTGAAATCGGTTAAACGCAACACCGCTCTTCAAGCGCGCGCCTTGCTGTGCCAAAGGCGTCGCTGAACCAGACGGATTTGTGAAGATGACCCAATTGCTCAAGATCAGCCTGCCCGATGGATCGGTGCGCGAAGTGGAACCCGGCAGCACGCCCGCCGATATCGCTGCCGCGATCGGTCCGGGGCTGGCCAAGGCGGCGCTCGCCGCGCGGGTTAACGGAGAACTGCGCGATCTCGGCCGCCCGTTCGAAGGCGATGCCAGCCTCGCGCTGGTCACCTCCCGCGACGAAGCGGATGCGCTGGAACTGGCCCGCCACGATTACGCCCACGTCCTTGCTGAGGCGGTGCAGGCGCTGTGGCCGGGCACGCAGATCACCTTTGGCCCGTCGACCGACGATGGCTTTTACTACGACGTGATGGCGCCGTCTTCGCGTGAGCCGTTCGGCAGTGATGACCTGCCCGCGATCGAAGACAAGATGCGCGAGATCATCCGCGCGGACAAACCGCTGCGCCGCGAAGTTTGGAGCCGCGAGGCGCTGATCGCGAAGTGGGCGGGCGAAGGTGAGGCGTTCAAGGCGGAATGGGCGAAGACCCTGCCCGAAGGCGAGGAGCTGACTGTCTATTGGTCGGGTGATGACTGGCTGGATATGTGCCGCGGACCGCATCTGCCCTCCACCGGAAAGCTTGACCCCGACGCCTTCAAGCTGATGCGCACCGCCGGGGCATACTGGCGCGGCGATCAGAACAATGCGCAGCTGACGCGCATCTATGGCACCGGCTGGCTCAACAAAAAGCAGCTTCAGGCGCATCTCACCCGACTGGAAGAAGCCGCCAAGCGCGACCACCGCAAGCTGGGCCGCGAGATGGACCTGTTCCACCTGCAGGAAGAGGCCCACGGCAGCGTGTTCTGGCATCCCAAGGGCTACCGCATCTGGCGCGAGCTGGAAGCGTATATGCGCCGCAAGATGGACGGGGCCGGCTATCGTGAGATCAAGACGCCGCAACTGATGGATGTGCGCCAGTGGGAGCAATCCGGCCACTGGGGCAAATACGCTGAAAACATGTTCGCCGTGCCCGATATGGTGCCCGAAGTGGACGAAAGCGCGGCGGGCTCGCACCCCACGGTGGCCAGCGATGCTGCGTGGATGGCAATCAAGCCGATGAACTGCCCGGCGCACGTGCTGGTGTTTAAGCAGGGCATCACCTCCTACCGCGATCTGCCGATCCGGCTGGGCGAGATGGGCTGCTGCCACCGCAACGAACCGCACGGCGCGCTGCACGGCCTGATGCGCGTGCGCCAGTTCACGCAGGACGATGCGCATATCTTCTGCATGGAAAACCAGGTTGTGGGCGAGGTGCAGACCTTCCTCGCGCTGGCCGATGCGGTCTATCGCGATTTCGGCTTCACCTATGACATCAAGCTGGCGCTGCGGCCCGATCAGCGGTTCGGATCGGACGCGGACTGGGACAAGGCGGAGCAGGAATTGCGCGATGCATTGACCGCCAATGGCCTTGAATGGGAAGAATTGCCGGGCGAGGGAGCGTTCTATGCGCCCAAGCTGGAATGGCATCTGACCGATGCGATCGGGCGCACCTGGCAGGTGGGTACGATCCAGTCCGATAGAGTGCTG
>JBBRVR010000053.1:0-20606 GCA_038246695.1 Sphingomonadales bacterium | reverse complement strand
TGCAGAGCGCGCTGGGAATGCCGGTGCGGGTCGGCCGCACTCCGTCGCTCAAAGGTTTGCCCGAAGCGCACTCGACCCCCGGTTTCGCAACGCTCGCCGGCCTGTGCCTGTATGCCGCGGAAACACCGCCGGATATCCAGGCGATGAGGCCGCGCTTTCAGGTTGCACGCAGCCCTAACGGGCGGCTCAGCCCGTGGGCCGCGATCATGCGGCTGTGGAGGACTTCACGCGATACCTTTTGAGGCACGTACTGAGGCATGGGCAAAAGCACGGAAAATTGCTGGACATGCGGGTAAATCGCGGCTGAATGAGCGAACGCGTTTTTCCCGGCGCTGGTTTGGTATATGGATTGTAAAGACCCACTGTGGATAAGGGTTTCGCCGGTATAACGGGCGCTTCACGAATGTGTCACAGAAAAATATACGCCGGATAACAAGTGTTGGCGTCTGGAGGATCAGCGGATGAGCATCAATATTGGACCAGCGGCCAGTGACGACCTGCGCCCGAAGATCACCGTAATCGGGATCGGCGGCGCGGGCGGCAATGCGATCGCCAACATGATCACATCGGAAATCGAGGGCGTGGACTTCATCGTCGCCAACACCGATGCACAGGCGCTGAGCACGTCTCCGGCGGAAAAGCGCATCCAGCTTGGCCCGGATATCACCAACGGGCTTGGCGCAGGCGCGCGTCCCGAGGTGGGCAAGGCAGCTGCTGAAGAAACCGTCTCCGACATCGAAGAAGCGCTTGAAGGCGTAAATATGGTGTTCATCGCGGCGGGCATGGGCGGCGGCACCGGCACCGGTGCGGCCCCGGTCATTGCCGAGGCAGCGCGGCGCATGGGTGTGCTGACGGTGGGCGTCGTGACCAAGCCGTTCCTGTTTGAAGGCACACGCCGGATGCGCGCGGCCGAGGCCGGGATCCGCGAATTGCAGGACCATGTCGACACGCTGATCGTCATTCCCAACCAGAACCTGTTCCTGATCGCCAGCCCGGACACCACGTTCAAACAGGCGTTCGAACTGGCCGATGAAGTGCTGCAGCAAGGCGTGCGTTCGATCACCGACCTAATGGTCATGCCCGGCCTCATCAACCTCGATTTTGCCGATGTCCGCTCCGTCATGAGCGAGATGGGCAAGGCGATGATGGGCACCGGTGAGGGCGAAGGTGAAAACCGCGCCAAGGATGCCGCCGAACAGGCGATTGCCAACCCGCTGCTCGATGGCGTGTCGATGCAGGGCGCCAAGGGTGTCATCATCTCGATCATCGGCGGCGAGGATATGAAGCTGTTCGAAGTTGACGGCGCGGCGAACCACATTCGCCAGCTGGTCGATGAAGATGCAAACATCATCTGGGGCAGCGCCTTCAACCCCGATCTACAGGGCAAGATACGGGTTTCGGTGGTTGCCACCGGCATCGAGCAGGACGATGATTATGTCCCTGCTGCGCGACCGAAAAGCTCGATGGCGAGCACGCGCGCACCGCAGCGTCCCGTCCTCGATCTGATGGACGATGCCGAGGCTCTCGAGGAACCGGAGGCGTTTGATGAACCCGCAGCGCCGCCAGCTGCGCCAGCGACAACGCGGGCGTCTTTTACGCTGACTCCTCCGACCTATTCGCCCGAGCCTCAACCTGAGCACGATCCTGAGCCCGAGACCGAGAATGAGCTTGAGCCCGAATATGAGGCTGAGCTTGAGCCTGAGCCTGAATATGAGCCGGAAGCTCAGCCGGAAGCCGAATCCGAGCCGGAAAGCTCGCTGCTGACGAAAAAGACGGCGCTGTTCGCTGACCCGGTGGCAGATGCGCAGGAAGCCGACGAGGAAGAATACGCGGACAAATCCAAACCGTTCGATCTGTCAGGCATGCAGGCAGGCGATTACATGGGTGAGGAAGAGGACGATGTGGATGGTATCATCGATCCTCTCGCAGGGCTTCGCGATGCAGAGGATGAACCGTTCGATCTGGCGGGCGCCGAGACTGACGATGAACTGTCCGACCCTTCGATGTTGGACGCAGAATTCTCTGACATCGCCGATCCCGACGATGATGCGAAGGGTGAGCCGGTTGAGGCGCGCCTTGGAGGTGACCGTGGGCGGGCCGGACGCGATGGCACTTCAGCCGGCACTTCGGGCGGAGCTTCTGGTGGTGGTGGTTCCGGCGGTAGCGGTGCGGCTAGCACCCTGTTCGAGCGGATGGCCAATCTTTCGCGCAGTTCCGGCTCCGATGGGGATGATGACGACGACGACGGCGGCGATGATGCACCAGCGTTGAGCATTCCGCGTTTTCTCGGGCGCCAGAACAACCAGTAGACCAGGCGTGTACCCCTGGGGCGTGGCTGTTGCGTGTGCCTCAGCCGCGTGCCGGCTTTACCGCCAGCGTGAACGCGGTGCACCGTTCAGCCGGTGTTTTGCTCCGTTCGCCTATCCCGGTGCGGCGAGGCTCTGGAAGACTTCGCGAATTTCGCTAGCGCGTTATTTGATGTCCCGCCAATTTTGATGTTCTGTTTCTCCATGCCACACCCGCGACCCCACCCGTTTTGTGCCTTGCGCCCCATCCGCGCCGCGATCATCGGTGGCGGCTTGGCCGCGCTTTCCCTCACGGCGTTGTCGGCGGCCAGTGCGCAGGCGCAGGAGGTGACTTCGCGCCCCGTGGTTCAACCGCTTCCCTCGCAGGATGTGCAGCGCCTCAACCGCGCTTTGCTGCAACTGGCAAAGCGCCCGCGCAGCATGGCTGCGCTGCTCGAAGCGGGCGATGCGGCGGTTGCGGTGGGCGATCTGGATGCCGCAATCGGTTTCTTTGGGCGCGCGCGCGAACCGGAGCCGGACAATCCCAAAGTGTCGTTCGGGCTGGCGTCGGTTTACTTGCGGTCGGGGCGTCCGGTTTCGGCCCTATCCCTGCTTCGATCGAATTCGAGCGCCAATGCGCAGAATACCGAAATCCTGCTCGAAGAGGCGCTCGCACTCGACATGGTCGGAGATCAGGCCGCAGCGCAATCGGTCTATGCCCGCGTTATCAAGCTGCAACCCGACAATACAGAAGCACAGCGCCGCCTCGCGCTGAGCTATGCCATCAGTGGCAATTCCACAGGGTTTGAAACGACGCTGCGACCGTTGGTGGAGCGGCGCGACTTTGCCGCGTTCCGCACCCGCGCATTCGGCCTTGCAATCATGGGCGAGCAAGCGCGCGCGGCAGCGATTGTCGATGCGGTAATGCCGCGCGATCTGGCAGGCAGGGTATCGCCCTACCTCGAATTCATGCCGCGCCTCACCCCCTCGCAACAGGCCGCCGCCGCCAATCTCGGCATTTTCCCGCGCGCGGCTGACATCGGGCGCGATTCGGTTGAGATTGCCGCCTACAGCACCGTTCCTGCGAGTGCGCCGGCGGCGCGAGTGGCGGCGCGTGCGGAGGCTGGGCCGATTTCCGATGCGGGGCGCCTGCTGGAACCCGCAGGAGAGCCGCTGGGTGAAAAGCCATCTGCTGTGGCAATGGCCGCGCCTGCACCCGATACGCAGGTTGCAGGGCCAGTGTCTGTGGCAATACCGGCATCGACTGCTGCGACAGGCTCTTCCGTGCCCGGATCTGCTGGCCCGACCATCATCACCGCCCCGACGCTTTCCGGGCCCACTCCGATTCCGGTTCGGATTGCGCAGGCCAATTCAGCACCAACTCCACTCCCCGAAACAGAGCCCTTAACCCCCGCGCCCGTAGCCGCCGCGTCTGTAACTCTTGCGCCCATACCCGCCGCGTCTGTAACTCCTGCCCGCGTGGCTGACGCCTTTGGCGATCTGCTGAGCGATCCCGCGCCGCGCGCCGATTCGACCGCAGCCAAGGCGCCCGGCGCGGTCGATCTTGCAGAAATCTCGATTCCGCGTGAGGCGCCGCCCACTCCCGCTGCCGAACCCAAACCTGCCGAACCCAAACCTGCCAAGCCTGCATCGGAAAAACCCGCCCAGCCGCGTCGCATCTGGGTGCAACTCGCTACGGGCCGCGATCTCAAGGCGCTGGCATTCGACTGGCGGCGGCTGGAGCGCAAGGCTCCCGATCTGCTCGGTGATTTGAAGGCTCATACAACCCCGTGGGGGCAAGCCAATCGCCTGCTTGTCGGGCCGGTTGCGTCGGATGCGCAGGCGCGCAAACTTGTTGGTGCGCTTAAGGAAAAGGGGATCGACACATTTTCCTATACCAGTCCTGAAGGAACGGAAATTCAGCAGCTTAGCAAGTGACAAGCGAACTTATTGCCCACTTTCCCCGGCTTTCTGTTCACAGGCTTTGAACAAGGCAAATCGGCTTTCCCCAAAAACTGCGCATGGTCTGCATTGCCAATTGTATCGCGCCGGGCGCATTGGTGCGGGACATGATGAACACGATTTTTCCCCAAGCGATCAGCCGCGCCGCAACCGACCCGCAAAGGCTACCCCGATGAGAGCGTCCGATGTGTCTTTCCGGTCTGAACCAGATGCCGCGCCGGTCGAAATGCTTGCCGCCCTGTTTGAAGCGCGCGGCTGGGAATGCGAGGTTGTCTCCGAGGATGAAATGACCGGCGAAGTGCAGGGCAGTTGGGCCAAGTACCAGCTGCGCGGCATCTGGCGCAGCGCGGACCATGTGCTGCAATTCCTGTGTCTGCCCGATATCCGTGTGACCGAGGAAAAGCGCCAGCACGCTTATGAATTGCTAAGTCTGGTCAACGAACAGATGTGGCTGGGGCATTTCGATATCTGGTCGAACGGCGATGTGCTGCTGTATCGCCACGGCGCTTTGCTGGGCGATGATGGGATGCTGAGCCTTGATCAGGCGCAGGCGCTGGTGGAAACCGCGATTGACGAATGCGATCGGTTCTATCCGGCATTCCAGTTTGTGCTGTGGGGCGACAAGACCCCGCGTGAGGCGCTGGACGCGGCAATGGTTGACGCGGCGGGGGAGGCATAGCCATGTGAGCCGCTGAAAGGCGGTGTTCGCATGTCCCGGTTCAATCACCTGCTCATTATCGGTTGCGGCAATATGGGCGGCGCGATGCTGGCCGGATGGCTTGCAGCGGGCGCAGACCCGGCGCGGTTTGCGATCCTCGATCCCGCGCTGGAGGCCGCGCCCGATGGCGTCGCGCTGTTTCGCAGCGTGGACGATGTGGCCGGCACCCACGATGCGGTGCTGCTGGGGTTCAAGCCGCAGCAATTGGCTTCGCTTGCCCCCGGCCTGCAATCTCTGACAGGTGAAGGCGTGACGGTGTTCTCGTTGCTCGCGGGATTGACGCTGGCGCAGCTTGACCTCGCGTTTCCGGGCGCTGCGGCGCATGTGCGGGTGATGCCAAACCTCGCTGCGCGCATCAACAAATCGCCGGTTATCCTGCTTGAAAGCGGGCTTCATGCACAGGCGCGAGCGTCGGCATTCGCCCTGTTCGATCAGCTTGGAACGGCCGCGTGGCTGGAAGATGAGAGCAAGTTCGATCTGGTAACGGCTCTGGCAGGTTCGGGGCCGGGATTTGTATATCGTTTCATCGATGCGCTGGCCGCCGCTGCGCAGGAACTGGGCCTAGGTGCGGAGCAAGCGACCAGCCTTGCCACCGCGATGGTTGATGGGGCGGCCTCATTGGCGGCGCAGGCAGACATTTCGCCCGGTGAGCTGGCGGACCGCGTGGCCAGCCCTGGCGGAATGACGCGTGAGGGGATGAACGTGCTCGATGCCGACCGCGCGCTGATCGACTTGCTCACGACCACGCTGGAGGCGACCGCGAGGCGCGGGGCGGAACTGAGCGCCGCGAGCGGTTGAGGCGCCGCGGATACTCGCGTTCATTTTTGAGTAACTATAAATGAACAAGTTGCACCGCATTCACGCGAGTTTCTCTTGAAAAACTTAACCGATGCGCCGATATTGCATTCACGACGGCGACAAAAGTGTTCGCCGCATTTGGAGACAAGGGATCCACGATGGCTAACTGGAATGAAACTGAGCGGACGCGCCAGGGCTTTGGCTCAGTGCCGCGCGCTGGCGGCGATATCGCTGGCGTTTCTTACGATGAGGGCTTGCGTTCCTACATGCTCTCGATCTACAACTACATGTGCTCGGCGGTTTTGCTGACCGGCATTGTGGCGCTGGTCGCCGCGCAAAGCGGGCTTACGCTCGCCATCGCCGGCACCCCGCTGCAGTGGGTCGTGATGCTTGCGCCGCTCGGCTTTGTGCTCGCCATGAGCTTTGGCCTCAACCGCATGAGCAAGGGCACGCTGAATGTGCTGTTCTGGCTGTATGCGACGGTCATGGGCCTGTCGATGTCGACCATTTTCCTGGTCTTCACGCAGCAATCGATCGCGCTGACGTTCTTCGCGACCGCCGGTGCGTTCGCGGGGCTGAGCCTGTTCGGCTACACCACGAAGAAGGATCTGTCGGGCTTCGGCACGTTCCTGATTATGGGTGTTGTCGGCCTGATCATCGCGTCAGTCCTCAACATCTTCCTGCAGTCTGGCCCGCTGTCCTTCGTGATCAGCGCCGCTGGAGTGTTGATCTTCGCGGGTCTCACCGCCTATGACACGCAGCGTCTGAAAGAGCAGTACAGCGTTCTTCGCGGGACCGAGTTCATGGGCAAGGCCATCATCATGGGTGCGCTGAACTTGTATCTCGACTTCGTGAACATGTTCATGTTCCTGCTGAACTTCCTCGGCAGCCGCGAATAATCTGGCCGATACTCTCTGGCTGCGGCTGATCCGCATCAGAACTGTGCAATAACGATGCCCGGAGCCTTTTATGAGGTTCCGGGCATTTTCTTTGCTCGCGCGCTCGCCTAACGCACTGTGAAACGAAGCACTCTTCATCGCTGCGCAAGGCGCGGTGCGGTAGCTTTCCGGCATAGATATTTTGAAAGAGGCATCAGCCGCAAATGAGTGGTATGAAAATCAAGCAAGCCGTTCTGGCGAATAACGAAGTGGCGCACGGTTCAAAGGGTTCGCGATCCGTACCAGCAGGGTTGCGCATTACCTTTGTCGCCGCAGGTCTGGCCGCTTTGGCCGCATGTGCGCCGCCGCTGCCGCCACCGCCTCCGCCTCCTCCGCCACCGCCCCCTCCGCCGGTCGAGGTTGTCCCCTACCGACCGCTCCCGCCCGCAGGCGCGGCCTATGTCATGCAAGTGCCGATGCGGAATGAGACGGGTATACGCCAGACGATCAATAAGGGTCTGAGCGATGATGAGCAGGTCTGGCATTTCCGTTCAGCCTGGAATGTCGCGGCGCTCAACTGCCTCGATCCGCAATACGAACCGATCCTTACCGGTTACAGCGCCTTTATCGGTGACAATGCGCGCACGCTTAGGCGGATCAATGATCGCATCGATCAGGACTATCGCAAGCGTGAAGGCAGTCAGCGAGCCGCATTGCTGGCTCGCGAGGAAAAAATGACGCGGGTCTACAATTTCTTCACTCTACCACCCGCGCGCGGCGGTTTCTGCCGCGCGATGCTCGATATTTCCAATCGTGCGCTGGCGGCGCCGCCAGCCGATCCGGTGGCCTTCGCAATCGATAATCTCGCGTTTCTCGAAGTGCCGTTCGATGCCTTTTTCACCGATTACGAAGGCTATCAGCGCGAATCTGCGGCGTGGGATGTGAAGTATGGCGTGCGCTATGGCCAATCGCAGCCGGGCTGGGTCGCCGTGCAGCAAGCTCGCGCAAACGGTGTGCCGGTTCCCAGTTTTGAACTGACCGATCCGGCGGCGACGCTTGCGATGCCTGCCCGCCCGGCGGGTTCCGTTACCGATCCCGTAACCGGTGCGAATGTGCCGGTGATCCCGGTGGATGAAAACGTGATCTCCCAGCCGGTGGTTGAGCCGGTTGCAGGTAACCCAGGCAAATAGCGCCATATTGGCCGCGCGTGAGAGCGGTGAGAGCCTGCCGCAGGGCGCGCTTAGCCGCTTGCAAGCGTGCCGCGGCCGCGCTAATGCGCGCGGCCTGATCGGATGAAAAGTCCGATCGCAAGCACTGGAACGGGGCCGTAGCTCAGTTGGGAGAGCGCGTCGTTCGCAATGACGAGGTCAGCGGTTCGATTCCGCTCGGCTCCACCAGTGTGGCATTCTTTCGGCCCCCTATGCTCACCCAGTGTTCCTGCGCACTTGGCATCTTGCCTTGCCCGGCGTGGCTGTGTATTCGCGTTGACACTCATCGGTAACGGGAACGCGGTTCAATTCCGCGGCTGTCCCTGCAACTGTAAGCGGTGAGCGACTGTTTCGTGCGTCCTTCAGGGGAAGCAACCACTGGGGTTTCACCACCCTGGGAAGGTGATCCAGCCGCATCGACCCGCAAGCCAGGAGACCGACCGGCGAGTGTCGCTTGTAGCCTGGTTCAGGGATTGATCCGGCGCGGAAGAACTTTCGTCTCGAGCGACGATGTGACGGTTCGTCGGGGTGAGCCCGGCGAGCCCTTGATGTTGCTCGTACGGAGGGAAACCCCGCCAAATGAATACTGTAAATCTGGTGTGCGGCGCAGCTGTGGTTGCGCTGGCATGGAGCGCGCCTGTGCTGGCGCAGGATGAAGACGATATGCCCGATCCGACGGGCTTGGATTTCCAAGGCTCTGTGGCCTTGAGTATCGACCCTGATGTTATCGTTGTTAGAGCAAACCGGTCGGATGACCTTGTTACCGTCAGCGATTTTACCGGTTCTGTCACCATCATCACGCCCGAACAGATCGAGCAGCGCCAGATCCGCGATATCGCCGATGCGCTGCGCGATGTGCCCGGCATCGCGGTCGCCGGTATTCCCGGCCAGACCCAGATTCGTCTGCGCGGAGGCGAGGCAAATCATGTGCTTTTGCTGGTCGATGGCATCGAGGTCTCGGACCCCGGCAGCGGCGAGTTCGACATCGGTACGCTTCAGGCGGAAATCGGCAGCCGCCTCGAAGTGATCCGCGGCCCGCAATCTGCGCTGTATGGCAACGATGCGGTCACCGGGGTTGTCGCTTATGAAAGCGCCAGCGGCAGAACACGCGAGGGTGTTGCCGCGCGGCTGGAAGGCGGCACCAACGACACGATCAACGGTGCAGCGCGCGTCGGATTTTACGGGGATAGGTGGGACGCGGCGCTCTCCGCTACCCTCGTCAGCACCGATGGCGAGCCCAACGCGCGAAACGGCACCCGCGCTATCGGTCGCGACAGCTACACCATCTCGGGCAAGGGCGCGGTCGAGCTCGCGCCGGACTTCACCCTGCGCGCCACCGGGCGCTATATCCGTACTGAAGGCCAATCGAACGATCAGGACTTTGCCTTTGGCAGCCCTTCATTCGGCCTGGTGGTGGACAGCCCCGGCGTCAGTTTCGCAAACGAGGCGGTCTATGCGCTGGTCGGCGCACGCTATGATGCGTTGGGGGGTAATTGGACACACGATCTCTCCGCCCAGATCGCCGATATCAGCCGCAACACCCAAGACCCCGCAGGCACCACCAGCGATACGGTAAGCGACCGCTTCAAGGCCTCCTACGTCACCGCCTACAATTTCGGCAACAGCGACCACACCGTCACCTTTGCGGCTGATTACGAACTGGAAGGCTTCAACAACATCGCCACCTTCGATGACCGGCGCGAGGTCGATAATATTGGCGTGGTGGGCGAATACCGGTATTCCGGTGACACGTTCGATTTCGCGGCGGCAGTGCGTCACGACGTCAACAACCGCTTTGAAGACACGATAACATTTCGAGCTGGCGCAGGGGCGGGCGTATCCGACACCACGCGATTGCGCGCAGCGGTCGGTACAGGTGTCAAGAATCCCACATTCTTCGAACTGTTCGGTTTTTTCGACGGCGTATTTGTCGGCAACCCCGATCTCACCCCTGAAAAATCCACCAGCTGGGAAGTCGGCGTCGATCAGGACATCGCCGATGGCGCGGTGAGGGTTTCTGCTATCTATTTCGAGGCAGAGCTGGAGGACGAGATTTTTGTCGCCTTCCCGCCGCCAACTTTTATCCAGACGCCCGGTAACCGCACCACGGACAGCACGCAGCGCGGCATCGAACTGTCCATCGCCGCACGGCTGGGCGCCGGCTTTTCGTTCAACGGAGCCTATAGCTTTCTCGATGCCGAAGAAGCCGGAGTGGAGGAGGTGCGTCGCCCCGATCACATCGCGAGCGCGGTGCTCAACTGGGTCTCAGACGGCGATCGGGCCGGGGTCAACCTCGCCGTGCGCTACAACGGCGAGGCGCAGGACTCGGACTTCAGCGCAGGCTTTCCCGCTCCGCTGACGACACTGGGGGCCTACACTCTCGTCAACCTCAACGCTCGGTATCGACTGGTCGAGGGGATCGAGGCGTTTGCCCGCGCCGAAAACCTGCTGGATGAGGAATATGAGCAGGTGTTCAGCTTCGTCTCGCCGGGGCGGACCGTTATCGCAGGTGTGACGGCCACGTTCTAAACGCTCGCAATCTGACGAGGAAATGCATAGGTGCATCCCATGCATTTCCTCGATCAGGCCAAAATCTATCTCAAATCCGGCGCAGGCGGGCCGGGCGCTGTGTCTTTCCGGCGCGAGAAATATGTCGAATATGGCGGCCCCGACGGCGCCAATGGCGGTAAGGGCGGCGATATCATCTTCGAAGCGGTGGCGGGCCTCAACACCCTCATCGATTTTCGGTATTCGCAGCACTTCAAGGCGAAGCGCGGCAATCACGGGCAGGGCCGGGACCGCACCGGCGGAGGCGCGCCCGATCTGGTGGTGAAAGTGCCGGTGGGCACGCAGATCCTGTCCGAGGACAAGGAGCAGGTGCTTGCCGATTTCACCGAGGTCGGTCAGCGGGTCGTCTTCCTCGAAGGGGGTATGGGCGGGCGCGGTAATGCGTCTTACAAGACCTCCACCAATCGCGCCCCGCGTCAGCATCAGCCGGGCATACCGGGCGAGGAGATGTGGGTCTGGCTGCGGCTGAAGCTGCTCGCCGATGCCGGGCTGGTCGGCCTGCCCAATGCGGGCAAATCAACCTTCATCAACGCGGTTTCCAACGCGCAGGCCAAGGTTGGCCATTATGCCTTTACCACGCTGGTGCCGAAACTGGGCGTGGTCCATCACAAGGGGCGCGAATTCGTGCTCGCCGATATTCCCGGTCTGATCGAAGGCGCGGCGGATGGAGCGGGGATCGGTGACCGGTTCCTGGGCCATATCGAACGGTGCCGCGTGCTGATCCATCTGATCGACATCACTGGAACCGAAGATCAGGATCCCGCCGAAGCGCTCCGCGTGGTCGAGGAAGAACTGGCGGCATACGGAGGCGGGCTGGAGGACAAGCCGCGTCTGGTGGCGCTCAACAAGCGCGATCTGGCCGATGAGGAACTGGTCGCAGCCTTTACCGCTGAATTGATTGCGGCGGGCGCGGATCGTGTCTTTGCCGTATCCGGTGCGACGGGGCAGGGGATCGAGCAATTGCTGGACGCTGTTCTGGGCTTTCTGCCCGATCGCACCTCTACCGAAACCAAGACGGTGGAGGTTGAAGACGCAGCCGCGGAAGACGGCGAATGGTCGCCGATCTGACGTAATGGCCGTCACGTCGATCAGCGATATTCCACACGCTCGCCGGATTGTGGTGAAGATCGGCAGCGCCCTGCTGGTCGAACAGGAGAAACCCGCACTGCACCGCCTCCGTTCGCTGGCGCAGGATTTGTGGGCGCTGCGCCAGGCGGGCGCCCAGATTATCGTTGTGAGTTCAGGAGCGATTGCGCTGGGTGCGGCGCGGCTGGGCCTGCACAAGGGCGGGCGTGCCAGCCTTGCCGATGCGCAGGCGGCGGCTTCTGTCGGGCAGGTGGCGCTTGCGCAATTGTGGGCCGAGGCGCTGGGCCGGCACGATCTGATTGCCGCGCAGATGCTGGTGACGCTGGGCGATCTGGAAGACCGGCGGCGCTATCTCAACGCAGCGGCGACGCTCGAACGCCTGATCGAGGCGGGGGCGGTGCCGGTGGTCAATGAGAACGACAGCGTCGCGACCGAGGAAATTCGGTTTGGCGACAACGATCGGCTGGCCGCGCGGGTCGCTCAGGCGGCGGGCGCGGATGCAGTGCTGCTGCTGTCTGATGTGGATGGCCTGTATGACCGGCCACCCGGCCAACCCGGTGCGCACCTGATCGAGCGAGTCGAGGGCGTAACACCCGAGATCATCGCGATGGCGAGCGACAGATCAGGCTCAGGGCTGGGTTCGGGCGGTATGACGTCCAAATTGCAGGCAGCGCGGATTGCAGAACGCGCCGGGATCATGCTGGCGATCATCAACGGAACCGGCGAATTCGCCATAGCCAACGCCATCTCGGCTAATCGCGGCACCGTGTTCGTGCCCGTGCGGGCGGACGGCGCGCGCAAGGCGTGGCTTGGCGGGCGGCTGGCCCCGGAAGGCGTGCTCAGTGTCGATGCAGGTTGTGTCGAGGCGCTGGGCAAGGGAGCGAGCCTGCTCGCCGCCGGAATGACCGGGGTCGAAGGCAAGTTTTCGCGCGGCGCGCTGGTCAGTCTGCACGGTCCGAAGGGAGAGCGATTGGGGCAGGGGCTGGTGGAATACAGCGCTGCGGAATGCCGCGCGATTGCCGGATTGCGAGAGGCGGAGCAGGAGGCGCAGCTGGGCTATGCCCCGCGCGCCGCCGTGGTTCATCGTGATCATATGGTGCGGGGATGAACGGATCTGCAAAGTGTCTGGCAATCACCGGCGCGACCGGCTTTGTCGGCTCGGCGGTGCTGGATGCCGCGCTGGAGGCGGGATTTGCCGTGCGGGCACTGACCCGGCGCGAGCAGCCCGCGCGCGATGGGGTGAAATGGGTGCGCGGCACGCTGGAGGATGAGGGCGCGCTGGCGCAATTGGTCGAAGGCACGGATGCGGTGATCCACGTCGCAGGCCTTACCAACACGCCTGATCCGGCGGAGTTTGAGGGCGCGAATGTGACCGGCACCGCCCGCATGATCGCGGCGGCGAAAGCCGTCGGGGTCGCGCGGTTGGTGTTTGTGTCATCGCTGTCCGCGCGCGAGCCGAGACTGTCCGCTTACGGCGCATCGAAGGCGCGGGCAGAAATGCTGGTGGAAGCCAGTGGCCTCAACTGGACCATCGTGCGCCCACCGGGCGTCTATGGCCCGCGCGATGTCGACTATCTTGAGATGTTTCGCACGGCCAGACTGGGCTTTGTCCCGCTGCCACCGGGTGGGGCAAGCTCGATCATCCATGTGCGGGATCTGGCGGGATTGCTGGTCGGGCTTGCGCGCAAGACAGACCTTAGAACGATCTATGAACCCGATGACGGGCGCGAGGGCGGCTGGAGCCACAAGGAACTGGCGCAGGCCATCGGTCGGGCGGTGGGGCGCCGTGCTGTGTTCGCCCCGCATCTGCCCGCCGCAGCGCTGAGCCTTGCTGCAAAGGCAGACCGCCTGCTGCGCGGCGACCGGGCAAAACTGACGCCCGACCGGGTGGGCTATATGGTCCACCCCAACTGGGTCTCCCGCTTCGATCGCGGGGTGCCGAGCGATGTATGGCAGCCAAAGATCAGTGGTGAAGCCGGCCTGAAATCAACCGCTGAGTGGTATCGGGCCGAGGGTTGGCTTTAGGGCGAAACTGATGGGGGACGTGATGTGGCAAACTCCAAAGGCGCAGCCGAAATTTGCTATCAGGAAGAGATCAGCGAAGACGGCACATGGGTTTTCACCAACACGCAAACCGGTGAAACCGCCACAATCGAGCGCTTCAAGCACTAGGACAGCGCCCTACAGGAACGGCTCCTCGCCGGGTTTGTGGATGCCGCATTCGGTCTTGTCCCAGCCGCTCCACCGGCCAGAGCGCGGGTCTTCGCCGTCGGCCACCTTGTTGGTGCACGGTGCGCAGCCGATGGAGGGGTAACCCTGCGTCACCAGCGGGTGACGCGGCAGGTCATGCTCGGCAAAATAGGCTGCGATATCCTGCGCCGACCAGTCGATCAGCGGGTTGATTTTCAGCCGCCCGTGCGCATCCGAGGTGTCGACTTCAAAGCGCGGCAGGTTGGCTCTTGTTTGCGACTGGAACGCCTTTCGCCCGGTGAAGCTGGCGTCGTATTTGGCCAGCTCCTTTGCTAGTGGGCGCACCTTGCGGATCTCGCAGCAACCATCGGGATCGTACGACCAGCGAAGGCCCGTCTCATCCTTTGCGGCAAGCTCGGCTGGATCGGGGGTGAGTACCACCAGATTGGTCAGCCCCAAACGATCAACCAGCGCATCGCGATAGGCAATCGTTTCGGGAAAATGCTTGCCTGTGTCGAGAAAAAGCACCGGCAGACCCGGCTCGATCTGCGCGAGCACGTGCAGCAACACCGCGCTTTCCGCGCCAAAGCTGGAGACGGTGGTGACATCGCCTGCAAGGCTATCGCGGATAACCGCTTCGAGCATTTCGGTGGTCGATGACCCGCGAAACATGTTGTTCAACCGCACCGCGTCATGATCGGTGAAACGCGGTCCGGTGTCGATGCGATCAGCGGCGCGGGCGTAGACCTGCTCTTTGTTCAGCGGCTTATTCATGGCGCAACTCCGCAATCGTGCGCCGCCGGGCGCCGCGCGTGTCGGCGGCGTTCTGATAGACGTTGGCCCATGTCGCAAAGGCGCGCGCGGCATCGTCCTCGTCCAGCGGGCGGTCAGGTGCGAACGCATCGAAACCGCAGCGGCGCATGTGCGAAAGCTGGTCCACGCCCACATCGCCCACCGCGCGCAATTCGCCGGTAAAGCCTGCCTCGCGCAGGATCCGGGCGGCGGAATAGCCGCGCCCGTCGCCAAAGGTCGGGAAGTTCACCTCGACCAGTGCCAGCCGATCCAGATAGGGCAACAGCAGCCGCGCATCGTCTCCCGGCTCGATCCGGACAGCGGTGGCGTTGGTCTGATCGCAGCACGCATCGACGGTGACGGCGGCGTGATCGGCCACCTCGTCATCGCGGAACCGGACTTGCACCTCGTCCGGGCTGGCACCGAGATTAGCGGTCATAAAGCGCCTCCTTGAACGGATCCATACCGATGCGGCGATAGGTATCGAGGAAGCGTTCGCCATGCTCGCGCGCGCCAAGATAGACGTCGGTGACTTTCTCGACCGCCTCGATCACGCCGTCTTCGGTAAAGCCGGGGCCGGTGATCTTGGCGAGGGAGACGTCCTCCGCCTCGCTCCCGCCCAGCGAGAGCTGGTAATTCTCGACGCCTTTTTTATCGACGCCAAGGATGCCAATATGCCCGGCGTGGTGGTGCCCGCAGGCGTTGATGCAGCCGGAGATTTTCAGCTTCAGCTCGCCCAGTTTCGCAGTCTTGCCGCTCGCATCGAAACGTTCCGAAATGCGTTGTGCCAGCGGGATCGAGCGCGCATTGGCCAGCGCGCAATAATCGAGGCCGGGGCACGCGATCATATCCTCGATCGTGTCCATATTGGGCGAACCAAGGCCTGCCGCATCCAGCTGCGTCCAAAGCGCATGCAAGTCCGCAATCCGCACGTGCGGCAGGACGATGTTCTGAGTGTGCATCACGCGCAGTTCGTCAAAGCTGTATTCTTTCGCCAGACGCGCCATCAGCCGCATCTGATCGCCAGTCGCATCACCGGGAATGCCGCCGACAGGCTTCAGGGAAATGACCGCGCTGACATAGCTGTCATGCTTGTGCCGGTGCGTGTTGCGGTCAACCCACAGGGCGAAATCCGGGTCCGAGCGGTCCACGTTTTTCGGTCCATCCGCAAACGGCGGATCGGCGAAGAACGGCTTGATCCGCTCCAGCTCCTCACGCGGGGGTTCGACGCCGACGCTGAGGAGGTGGGCGAATTCCTCCTCGACCTGCCGGGTATATTCCTCCGCGCCCAGTTCATGGACGAGGATCTTGATGCGCGCCTTGTACTTGTTGTCGCGCCGGCCATGACGGTTGTAGACGCGAAGGCACGCCTCCGCATAGGTGACAAGCTGATCCAGCGGCACGAAGTCGCGGACCAGCGGTGCAATCATGGGGGTGCGCCCCATCCCGCCGCCAACATAGAACGCGGCGCCGATCTCCCCTGCATCGCTGCGCACGATGCGGATGCCGATATCGTGCAGCCGCATCGCCGCACGGTCCTTTTCCGCCGCGATGACGCAGATCTTGAACTTGCGCGGCAGATAAGTGAATTCCGGATGGAAGCTCGACCATTGCCGCAGCAGTTCGGCATAGGGGCGCGGATCGACCAGCTCATCATGCGCGGCACCGGCAAAATGATCGGACGATATGTTGCGAATGCAGTTTCCGCTGGTCTGGATCGCGTGCATTTCGACCTTCGACAGGTCAGCCAGAATGTCGGCGGCATCCTCCAGCTTGATCCAGTTGTATTGCAGGTTCTGGCGCGTGGTGAAGTGGCCATAACCGCGATCATACTTGTCCGCGATATCGCCCAGCGCGGCCATCTGGCGGCTGTCGAGCGTTCCATACGGCACCGCGACGCGCAGCATATAGGCGTGCAGTTGCAGATACAAACCGTTCATCAGCCGCAGTGGTTTGAACTGGTCCTCGGTCAGTTTGCCTTCGATGCGGCGGCGCGCCTGATCGCGGAACTCCTCTACGCGGGCATCGACCATGGCCTGATCGTAGTGGTCGTATTGATACATCAGATGATCCAGTCGATGGCTTCGGGGTCTTTGGGTTTCAGCGTGAGATCGGGCCGGACAGTGGGGCCAAGTGCGCGCACGCGGTCCTTGATATGCGCGGGGCGCACGCGACCGTATGCATCCTGCGTAGCCTCGATCAGATAGGGCACGTTGACGCGCCGCGCGCCTTCTTCGGCGGCGAGGATTTCCTCGCCAACCTCGCCGACATCGGTCGCATCATCGACATGGCGCGACCAGCCTTGGCCGGTCCACCAGATCACATCGCCGGTCCTGAGATCGTTTCCGGTAAGGATTTTCATTGTGCCGCCTCTCTGGCGAGCTGTGCGAGGATGGCATCCCCTCGCGCGGTGACTTCGCCGATCACGATAAGTGCGGGGCTTTTGATCGCGTGGGCCTCGACTAGATTTGGCAAGCCCGCCAGAACTCCGCGCACTACCCGCATTTCAGGGCGCGCGCCGTTCTCGATCACCGCCAGCGGCACATCGGGGGCCAGCCCATCCGCCATCAGCTTTTCCGCTATTTGCGCAGCGGTGGAAACGCCCATGTAAATCACCAGCGTGCGGCCCTTGCCCGCAAGGCCCGACCAATCCTGATCGGACAGCCCCTTGCACTGACCAGCGACAAAGCTGACGATGCTGGCCGCGTCGCGGTGAGTGAGGGCAATCTGTGCCGCCGCCGCCGCGCCGTTGGCGGCGGAAATGCCCGGCACAATCTCAACGGGGACTCCGGCGGCGCGCGCGTCCTCTGCCTCTTCGCCGCCGCGCCCGAAGATCAACGGATCGCCACCTTTCAAGCGCACAACATCGCGCCCGGCCAGCGCTTCGCGGATCAGCAGCGCATTGATATCCTCCTGCGGTAGCGTGTGGCGTGCGCGCTGTTTGGCAACGCTGATCAGGCGCGCATCGGGTGCGGCAAGGGCGAGGATATCTGCGCTCACCAGACCATCATGCACGATCAATTGCGCGCGCGCGATCAGCCGGGCGGCGCGCACGGTCAACAGATCCGGATCACCCGGACCTGCGCCGACGAGAAAGAGAGTTCCTGTGTGGCTCATGCAGGCTCAAATGGTTCAGCGCGCCGATCAGCGCCAGCGAGAATGGTTTTGGCGCACTCAAGCAAAGCTATTGTAAGCCGGAAACTCTCAGTCCGCTTTAAGCTTCCCCGCGCTCATCAGGTCCACCAGCTGTTCGAGCTGTTTGGATGATCGCAAATGCAGATCGCGCTGCGGGTACGGGATTTCGATCGCGTTTTCCTGAAACAGCTCCCAGATACGCATATAGACGTCGGAGCGGATATTGGCGATGCCTGCCTCGGGATCGTGGATCCAGAACCGAAGCTCGAAATTCACCGAATTATCGCCGAATTCCATGATGTTGACGCGGGGCTTGGGTCGCTTGAGGACACGCTTGGTTTCATGGGCGGCCTGATACAGCAGCCGCGTCACCAGTTTCAAATCGCTGTCATAGGCAACGCCGATGGGTGCCTTCACCCGTACATCCTTTGAAGAATAGGACCAGTTGACCACCTGATTGACCATCAGGTTTTCGTTCGGGATCAGGTGTTCGGTCTGATCACGGGTGACGACCGATATGGCGCGGATGCCGATCTTGCGGATTTGGCCGACCGCCTCGTTCCCGGCCTGATCGGAAACGGAGATCACGTCGCCCGGCTTGATCGATTTATCCAGCAGCAGCAGGATGCCCGAAATCAGGTTGCCGAATGTCTTTTGCAGGCCGAACCCGATGGCAAGGCCAAATGCCCCGCCAAAGAATGCAAGTGCGGTAAGATCGATACCGACAACATCGATCGTGACAAAGAACGCCAGCGTCCAGATCGCCACGGTGACAAGCTTTTCCGCGAGCAGTTTCTGAGTGTCGTCAAACCCGGCGATGCGGCGCAGCAGATTGCGGGCGAGGCGGGATGCGAACCATGCGACTGTGACCACCAGCAACACAGCGGCGACCAAGAACAGCACATCGAACACTGAAATCCTGACAGAGCCGATTTCCAGCGCCCACTCGTCAAGCTGTTCGACCACTGCGCCGATTGTTTCCCCTTGCGAGGCGATGCCTTCCTTTGCGCCATCGTTGATGGTGACGACCTCCGGCACCGCCACTTCGACGACGATTTCTGGCGGATCGGCCGCCGGAGTCGGGGCAGAAGTTGGAGCAGCAGTTGGGTCCGGACTGGGCGCGGGGTTGGGCGCAGGCGCAGGCGCCGTCATGGTTTGTCGTCCCCGTCGCCGCGCGGCGCAGGACCAGTGCCGCCAAGCGCACCGATAACCGCCTTCATCTGGTCATTGTCACGCAGGTTGATGTCGCGCTGCGGAAAGGGGATTTCGATGCCGTTTTCCTTGAGCAGCCACCACAGGTTTTTCAGAATATCGCTGCGGACATTGCCGACGCCTTCCTCTGGATCGACGATCCAGCAATGGATCACAAAATTGACAGAGCTGTCGCCATATTCGGTCATCCAGACCAGCGGCGGGGGCGTTTCCAGCACCCGCTTGGCCGATTTTGCTGCTTTCAGCATCAGTTCCTCGGCCAGCTTCATGTCGGCATTGTAGCTGACGCCGACATAGACCTGCATGCGGACCTGCCTGGAGGAATAGGACCAGTTTTCCACCTGGTTGATCATCAGGTTTTCGTTCGGGATCAGATACTCGCGCTGATCCCGGGTGGTGATCGAGACTGCGCGAATGCCGATCTTGCGGATCTGGCCGAAAGTTTCGTTGCCCGCCGTATCCGCCACCGCGATCACGTCGCCCGGCTTGATCGACTTGTCCATCAGCAGAATGATCCCGGCGATCAAGTTGCCGAAGGTCTTTTGCAGGCCGAACCCGATGGCAAGGCCAAAGGCGCCGCCGAAAAACGCCAGCGCGGTCAGGTCGATCCCCAGCAAATCTATCCCGACAAAGAACGCCGCGCCCCAGATCACGATCGTGCTGAGCTTTTCCGCGAGCAGTTTTTGCGCCTCGTCGAACCTGTTCACCCGCGAAATGGCCGAGCGGCTGGCCCGGCTGACCAGCCACGCGGCGCTCAGCACCAGCAGAATAACTGCAACGACAAACAGCGCATCGAGGACGGAGAACCGGAACTGGCTCGTTTCGATCGCGAGATTGTCGAGATAACCCAGGAACGCGCCCGCAGTTTCGTTCTTCTCCGAAACGTCATTCACCAAATCGCCCGATCCGCTCACCACTTCCACCGGCTCCGTGGGAGTGGGAGTGGGAGTGGGAGTGGGAGTGGGAGTAGGTTCGGGCGTCGGGGTGAGGCCAGTACCGGGGAGCATGGGCGTGGACGCAGCCTCGCTTGCTGCCGGGTCCGGGGCAGGCGTTTGGGTTGCAGAAGCGGGCGCGCCGGGTAAGCTCACATCAATCCAGTCTGGCCAAAGCCTGTGCGAGGTCCGCGATCAGGTCTCCGGGGTGTTCCACGCCGATGGATAGGCGAATGGCGGGCCTTGTGTCACCTTTATCCTGTGTGGGGGCGGACATTGCTGTGCGATGGGTGTGCGGATAGATCGGCAAGGCAAGGCTTTCAAACCCGCCCCAACTGTATCCGATACCGAACAGTTCGAGCGCATCCACGACCCGGCCTGAGGCATCTGCGTCAGGGCTGCCCAGAACAAAGCTGAACAGGCCGCAGCCTCCGGTAAAGTCGCGGCTCCACAGGGCATGGCCCGGATCGCCGGGCAGCATCGGGCACATGATGCGCGCTACCTGAGGTTGATCCGCCAGCCAGCGTGCGATTTCCAGTGCGCTCGCCGCGCCGCGTTCCAGCCGCAGGCCCATCGTGCGAAGCCCGCGTGCGGCCAGCGCCGCATCATCGGGGGAGACGACATGGCCCAGATCCTGAGCGGTGCGGCGCAGGCGTTTGTACCACTGCTCGCCCGCGCTCGCCGATCCCATCATCAGGTCCGAATGGCCGCCGACATGCTTGGACAGGCTCATCATAGCGATGTCGCAGCCACCCGTTTCCAGCGCCGCAAAGCCGAGCGCGCTGGCCCAGGTGTTGTCGATCAGGCTTACCGCGCCTGCCGTGCGCACAATCGCGGTGAGG
>JBBRVR010000052.1:0-20754 GCA_038246695.1 Sphingomonadales bacterium | reverse complement strand
GCTTTGGCGCTGGAGACCCTGAAAGAGAGTGCCGTCAAATTCTATCGTGAGCGCGAATCGGGTCACGGGAGGATCGTGCCCGCCGCCACTGCCCGACCGTGCAGGAAATCGGCGCGGTCCATTGCGGGTTTTCCGGCGCGTTGCAGGCGGATCGGGCGGATGGCTGCGGTCCCGCAGGCGATGGTGATATCGGCGTTGAGCACTTCGCCCGGCGCGCCCGAACCTTGGGTGGTTTGCGCCAGCAGCAGCTTCACCCGCTCGCTGTCCGCGCCATTGGCGATTTCGAACCATGCACCGGGGAAGGGGGCAAGGCCGCGCACCTGTCGCTCGATCGCTTCGGCGGTGTCGTTCCAGTCGATGCGGGCCTCAGCCTTGTCGATCTTGGGCGCGTAGAGCGCTTGCGTCTCATCCTGCACCTGCGGCGGGAATGCGGGGAGGTCGGCCAGCACCTCAACCATTGCCGCTGCGCCCATTGCCGCCAGTTCGTCCGTCAATTCGCCCGTGGTCTTGCGCGCCACCGGCGTGCGCACGACGTGCAGCATGGCCCCTGTATCCAGCCCGGCCTCCATCTCCATGATCGTTACCCCTGTCTCTGTGTCCCCCGCCATCACCGCGCGGTGGATCGGCGCTGCCCCGCGCCAGCGCGGCAGGATCGAGGCGTGGATATTGAGGCACCCATGCACCGGCGCATCCAGCACGGCGCGCGGCAGGATCAAGCCATAGGCCGCCACCACCGCCACATCCGCGTCGAGCGCCACAAATTCGGCCTGCGCCTCTTCGCCTTTCAGCGAAGCGGGGTGCGCTACCTGCAGGCCCAATGCCTCCGCCTTCGCCTGAACCGGGGAAGGGCGCAGTTTCTTGCCCCGGCCCGCCGGGCGCGGCGGCTGGGTATAGACGCACGCGATTTCGTGCCCCGCGCCATGCAGCGCGATCAGCGGCGGCACCGCGAAATCGGGCGTTCCCATGAAAATGATGCGCATGATTTCCGCGTGGCCCTTTCTCACAATTGCGCCAGCCCCTATCTCTCCCCCCATGGCATCGCAAGAGATCGAAGCACTCTCCAGCACGCTGGCCCGTCTACCCGGCCTTGGCCCGCGCTCGGCCCGGCGCGCGGTGCTGTGGCTGGTAAAGAACCGCGAGAACGCTTTGCCTGCGCTGCTGGAGGCGCTGGCGATGGTGTCTGAAACGCTGGTCGAATGCGAAACCTGCGGCAATGTCGACACGCGCGACCCCTGCGGCATCTGCGCCGATCCAAAGCGCGATGCGCGCGCGCTATGCGTGGTGGAGGATGTGGCGGACGTGTGGGCGCTGGACCGGGCGCGGCTGTTTCGCGGGCGTTATCATGTGCTGGGAGGGCGGCTTTCCGCGCTGGACGGCATTGGGCCACAGGATCTCAACATCGCCAGCCTGATCGAACGGGTTTCCGATGGCGCCGTCGATGAAGTCGTGCTCGCGATGAACGCCACGCTCGAAGGGCAGACGACCGCGCATTACCTCGCGGAACGGCTTCAGCCCCACGCTCTGCGCATCACCCAGCTTGCTCACGGCCTGCCGGTTGGCGGGGAGCTTGACTACCTCGACGAAGGCACGCTGGCGCAGGCGCTCAGGGCGCGCAGGCCTGTGGAATGAAGCGCACCTGATCCCTTGCCGTTTTGCGCCACCCGCACTAAATTGCGCCGCATGGCTATCCGTGAAATCCTAGAAGTGCCGGACCCCCGGCTCAAAACCGTGTCCACCCCCGTCGCGGCGGCCGAGTTCAATGACGATCTCAAGCAGCTTGTCGAAGACATGTTCGAAACGATGTACGATGCCCCCGGCATCGGCCTCGCCGCGATCCAGGTCGGCGTGCCGAAACGGGTGCTGGTGATCGACCTGCAACCCGATGATCCCGATGCAGAACCGGTCGCCTGCGACCACGATCATGGGGCTAACGGGCACCACCATCACCATCAGCCGACGAAGAACGAGCCGCGCGTCTTCATCAACCCGGTGATCGTTGACCCGGCGCAGGAGCTGTCGACCTATCAGGAAGGCTGCCTGTCCGTGCCCGAAATCTACGCCGATGTGGACCGCCCTGCGACCTGCACCGTGCGGTATCAGGACATGGAGGGCACCGCCCACGAGGAACAGCTCGAAGGGCTGCTGGCGACTTGCCTCCAGCATGAGATGGACCACCTCGAGGGGATCCTGTTCATTGATCACCTGTCGCGCCTGAAGCGCGGGATGGCCCTGAAAAAACTGCAAAAGATCAGACAGGCGGCGTAATTACGCGCGCACCCCATCCGGGGTGCGATTTCCTCGCGCAAGCGCTCCGAATGCGCGGTCGCGTTAGCGAAGCCTGCGGCTTCGAGCGCGACCGCTCCATCGTTTGTACCGGTCTCGTGACGACGTGCCTCAGTCGTCCCGCTTCATCGATGCCAGCGCCGCTTTCAGATCGCGGATCACTTCGTTGCACATGCGCGTGCAGCGCTTGCAATGGGCATCGTCATGCATCGAGCAGTGTTCGAGGCATTCCTCGCACGCGACGATAGTTGCCATCCCTATCGCTTTGATTGTCTTCACATTTCCGCCCGTCCTGCGTGAGGCCATGCGGTAAAACGCGGTGCAGGCGTCGGACGCATCGAGGCACCGCCGGATGCATTCAACGCGTTCCATGACGTTGCCTTCGGCGAGGCAAGCATCGGCACATGAATTGATGATCGCGGCGCCATACATGGCGTGCTTGACGGCCTCTCCGAGAGCATCGTTGTAATCGTCGCCAACTTGCGGGTGGTCCTGGATCATTTCCTTGATCGACATCGTTCTATCTCCTCTTTTGGAGCAAGCGAACGGGGCGGGGGAAAGGTTCCGAAATGATGCTTGGCGAGCGCCAGTGTTCCATGTATGTTCTATGGATGGAATCAGGTCTTACCTTTGGAATCGTCGCGATTGTCGCCCTGCTCGCCGGTGCGGGACTGGGATATTTTCTGGGCGGCAAGCCGGCTGCGCAGTTGCGGGACCGGTTGGGCGAGGTCGAACGGGCGGGCCGCGATGTGGAACGGCAACTTGGCGATGCGCGGGTAGAATTGTCCGCCATGGGCGAACGCGCCGCCCGTGCCGATACACTCGTGAGAGAGCTGGAGGACATGCGCAAAAGGCGAGATGCTCTGGCAGAATTGCTAGCTGAATCAGAAGCGACAAGGAAAGAGCGGGAGAATGCTCACGCGGAACAGAAACGCGCATTAATCGAAGCGCGCGAGGCGATGCTGACGGAATTTCGCGCGACCGGGGCAGAGGTGCTGAGGGCCAATCAGGACGAATTCCTGAAGCGCGCCGACGCCCGGTTCAAGGAATCCGAGGCGACCGGCGAGGCAAAGATCAAGGCGCTGCTGTCACCCGTGGGGGAGCGGTTGGAGAAGTACGAGAAGCAGGTCGAAACGCTGGAGAAACAGCGCGTCGATGCGTTCGGGCAGTTGAATGGCGTTATCCAGTCGATGCGCGAAGGACAGGAAGAGGTCCGGCGCGAGGCGCAGCGGCTGGGCAACTCGCTGACCAACGCGCCCAAGGCACGCGGTCGCTGGGGCGAACGCGCGTTGCAGAACCTGCTGGAACAATGTGGCCTCGCGCAGCACACCGACTTTATCATGGAACATTCGATCGACACCGACGAAGGCCGCATGCGGCCCGATGCGATTATCAATGTTCCGGGCCAGAAAAAACTGGTTATCGACTCCAAGGTCTCGCTCAACGCCTATCAGGCCGCGTTCGAGGCGGATGACGATGCGACCCGCGATCTGCACCTGGCGGCCCACGCGAAATCAATGCGCAATCATGTCCAGACGCTGAGTGCGAAAAGCTATCAGAGCCAGTTCGAGGAAGCGCCCGATTACGTCATCATGTTCGTACCGGGCGAACATTTCGTATCAGCTGCGCTGGAAGCCGATGCCGAGTTGTGGGATTTCGCCTTTGAGCGCAGGGTGCTGCTGGCCACGCCGACAAATCTCGTCGCCCTTGCGCGCACCGTTGCGCAGGTCTGGCGGCAGGATGGGCTGGCGAAAGAGGCGCAGGAAATCGGCCGCATTGGCGCGGAATTGTACGATCGCCTGCGGGTGGCGGCACAGCATCTCAAACGGATGGGCGGCGGCCTCGAAACTGCGGTCAAGAACTACAACAGTTTCGTCGGCAGTTTTGAACGCAACGTCCTGTCCTCGGGCAAGCGGCTCGCGGAAAAGGGCATCGAGATCGGCAAGAGCGAGATCGAGGAGGTGCCGCTGGTGGAAAGCGCGCCGCGCTACAACGCCGACGATGCCGAAGGGGTGGAAACCGATTATCCGTCGCTTGGCCGTCCGCTGAGCGATGATACTGCGCAGCGCAAGGATGCAGCAGAATGAACACGGACCGGCGAACGGTCACAGGCTGACGAGGGGCGATCATGCCCGAGGTCAAATCGCTTTCCTACACCGAGGAGGAGTGCCTATGGAAATCGCGTTCTTTCAGATCGTTGGCGCACTCATACCAACTTTCCGTCGGATTTCGTCCGGCGAAAGTGATTTGCACAAGTGTCAAGTTCGTTCTTTTGGATTAAATGATTGTTTTTAAAAGGATAAAACACCGAAAATTGCGTCTGACGCGGTGTCAATTGTGTCAACTTCGCCCGTCAAGCTTCGCCAGCACTTCATAGGCCAGCACCGCACCTGCCATCGCCGCGTTCAGGCTGTCGGCACGGCCCATCATCGGCATGGTCACGCGCAGATCGCACTCGGCCTCGTATGCTTCGGGTAGACCTTGCGACTCGTTGCCCACCAGAATGAAGCACGGCGCGGCATAAGGCGCAGCCCGATAGGGCACCGCATCGCGAAGGCTCGCTGCCACGAGTTGTCCTTCGCCGGCGCGCAGCCACGGGACAAACTCTCCCCACCGTGCCTGCGCAACAGCTTGCGTGAACACCGCGCCCATGCTCGCACGCACTGCCTCGGCGCTGAACGGATCGGCGCAATCGTCGATCAGGATCAGCCCGCCAGCCCCCACCGCATCTCCGGTCCGCAGCATGGTGCCCAGATTGCCCGGATCGCGCAAATCTTGCGCCACTAGCCAGATCGGTGCGGCGCTGCGGTCCAGCCGGGAAAGCGCAGTGTCGAATTCGTCGAACACACCGACCACGCTTTGTGCGTTCGATTTGCCAGTAATCTTCGACAGGATATCGGGCGTGGTGGTGATCACCTCGCCGTCGGCGTGCTCAACCGCCCGTTCCAGCTGGGCGAGCAGCGCGTGTTCATCGCGCCCTTCGGCCATCATCAGCTGCCGCGGCAACTGGCCCGAAACGCGCGCATCCTCCAGAAGGCGCAGGCCTTCGACCAGGAATTGGCCGGACCGCTTGCGATGTTTCTTGTCCCGCAGCGATCGCCAGTACTTGACGTCCGGATTGGAAAATCCACTGATATGTCTGCGCATCGCTCCGGCTCAGACCGCCGCTGTCCACACAGGATTGGCGGAGCGGCGCTTCATTCTTCGCCGAACCCGTTTTCGATCAGCGCAACCAGATCGGCCAGCACGGTGTCCGCGCCAACGCCTTCGACGATCACTTCCACGGTATCGCCCTTGGCTGCGCCGAGCATCATCAGCCCGAGAATGGAGCCGCCCGCTGCGCTGTTCGCGTCCTTGGTTACGCGCACGTCGACAGCGTTATCGAGCGCGGCGACCGCGCCCACGAACTTTGCGCTGGCCCGCGCATGCAGGCCGCGTTTGTTGACGATCATAACTGTTTGGCGTTGCTGCGTCATCGTGATGTCCGCTCCATCAGTCCGCGGGGGCCGGATCGGGGCGCTTGGCGTCCTTGGCGAGAAGTTCGCTCGCCACGGTGATGTAATTGCGGCCCGCCCGGCTCGCCGCCTCAACCGCTTCAGCTACGGGCATCGACTTGCGCACCCCGGCAAGGCGGATCAGCATAGGCAGATTGATCCCTGCAATCACCTCCACCCGGCCTGCGTCCAGCAACGATATGGCGAGGTTGGAAGGGGTGCCGCCAAACAGATCGGTGAGTATGATGACACCAGCGCCCGTATCGACCTCCTCGATCGCCGTGGCTATTTCAGCGCGCCGCTGTTCCATGTCATCGTTGGCTTCGATGCACACGGTCGCGATTGCCGACTGTTCGCCGACAACGTGTTCCATGGCCTGCACGAACTGGTCGGCAAGGCGACCATGGGTGACCAGAATCAGTCCAATCATGCGTGGCCAGTCATGTGAGAGGTTTGGTCCGTCTTTCTGATCGGCGTGCCAGCCGATTGCGCTTTACCTGTGGCCATCCCGGTTATGGCCGCGACTGTCGTTCGATATCGTCAGTCGCGCGCGATCCAAGATTGCGGTGCCGGACAGTGGGCGAAAATCCTGCCTCGCGCAAGTGCTGCGCCATGCGTTCTGCGGTGAATACCGATCGGTGTCTCCCCCCGGTACAGCCAAAGGCAACGTGCACGTATGATTTTCCCTGCGCGACATAGCGCGGGAGCAGCATCACAATCAGGTCGCGGATCTGCTCAAAAGCGGCGCCAAACGCGGGATCGCGTTCAATATGCTGACCGACCGGGGCATCCTGTCCGGTCAGGTCGCGCAACTCATCGACCCAGTGCGGATTATCAAGAAAACGCATGTCGAATACCATATCCGCCAGCGGGGGCATTCCGCGTGCAAAGCCGAAACTGGATACCGTGAGCGTCATCCCGCCACCACCGGCGGGCGCAAATTGCTTGCGCACATGCGCCTGCAATTCGTTGCTGGACAGTGCGGTCGTGTCGATCACGATGTCGGCCCAGCGACGCAGGGGTTCGAGCAATTCGCGCTCTGCTGAAATCCCGTCGAATACCGGGCGGCCTTGCGCCATCGGATGCCGCCGACGGGTTTCGTTATAGCGCCGCTCAAGCTCTGCCCCGCCGCAGTCGATGAACATGAAGGTGATTGACAGCTCGGGCCGGGCGGACAGACCCTTGACCAGTTCGATGATGTCGGAAGGGACAAAGCCGCGCGTGCGCGAATCAAATCCGATTGCCAGCGGCCCGTGGGAAGTCTGGCTGCTCTGACCAGAGGAATTGACCAGCAACTCAAGCAGTCGAACCGGCAAATTGTCGATCGTTTCCCAGCCCAGATCCTCCAGCACATCCAGTGTGGTCGATTTGCCCGCGCCCGATAGCCCGGTCACCAGCAACAATCGCAAGGGCTCACCGCCTGACGAACCAGCGCACGGTTCAGCGGATGCCTGGGGTGCTGGCGTGTCTTTCGTCTCCATCACGTGTCCTTCTTGCCGCATTCTGGCATATGGGGAAATGACCTAGTGCCTACCACCACGTGGGTGCCAGCTACAACCGCCACTCAGTCGAATGCCAGACCGTGCATTTCCAACGCGATTGCGGCGCGTTGTGCAGGCGCGATCAAGCCGGGGGTAAAGGCGAGTTCGGGGACGATGCAGCCAAGCCATTCGCGTTGGGCAGTGCCTTGGGGCAGACGCTCGGTCTCGGCGGCGAGCGTCAGGATCAGGGCGACAGGGGCAGCTGGCGCAACGGCGAGCCGGACAAGGCCGATGCCGCGCACCTCCAGCAAGCCCGCAATGTTGGGCGGCGCGCTGGCCAGCAGGCGCGGCGTCACGACCGAGGTATCCCGCGTCAGCGTCACACCATCATCCCCGATCAGCTGCGCGCCGCGATCAATCAGCGTCAGCGCCAGGCTAGACTTGCCTGCACCCGGCGGACCCTCGATCAGCAGGGCTCGCCCGTCAATCGCGACTGCGCTTGCCTGAATGACCAATTGCTCGGCGTAACCGCTCAACCTATCCCCCGATCAACCCTGGGGCAGGCGCAGAAGCAGACACGCACCCGCCGCTCCGCCGGGGCGCGCCTCGGCCGAAAGCGTGCCATCATGCGCCTCTGCAATGGCGCGCGCGATCGCCAGCCCAAGCCCGGAATGGTTTCCGAAATCCTCCTCGATCGGTCTGACGGAGTGGAACCGCTGGAACACCTTCTCGCGCGAATCCTGCGGAATGCCTGGCCCGCAATCGCACACCATCAGCGTGACGCAGGTGCCGTCGTTATCGATCAGAACCTCGATCGGGGCGTCTGGCGGGGAGAATGAAACCGCATTGTCGAGCAGGTTTTCGACCACGCGCTCCAGCCGTGCGCCAACACCCATGACGGTCGCGGCAAAACCGCGCGTATGCAATTCGATCCGGCGATTGTGATTTTCGGCGCGACGTTCGCGGCTGCCAATGATGGCGCGCACCAGATCGGCCAGGTCGATCCGTTCCAGTGTGGCGCGCGACATTTCCGCGTCGATCCGGCTGGCGTCGGAAATCTCGCTTACGAGCCGGTCGATCCGGCGCACATCGTGGGTGGCGATGGCGATCAGTTTCTCGCGCAATTCGACATCCTTGACGCGGGGCAGCGATTCGATCGCGCTGCGCAGGCTCGCAAGCGGGTTCTTGATTTCATGCGCGACATCGGCGGCAAAGCTGTCGACTGCGTCAATGCGTTGTCGCAGCGCGCCGGTCATGTCGGAAACCGCGCGCGCCAGCTGGCCGATTTCGTCAGAACGCTCGGGCAAACGTGGCACTTTGACCTCGCGCGAGCGCCCCTGCCGGACGCGCACGGCAGCGCGCGCCAGTTCACGCAAGGGTGTGACGATAGTGCGCGCCAGAAACAGCGACAACAGCGCCGAAGCGCCCAGCACCAGCAGCACCGCAATGCCCAGGGTGGTGCGCGCCGCGCGCACGCTCTGGGTGATGTCAACGGCGTTTCGAACCGTCAGCAGCGTGGCCCCGTTCAGCCCCACCGGTGCAGCAGCGGTGATCACCGGCGATCCGTCCGGCCAGTCATACAGACTGATCTGGCTGACGCCTTCCTCGCGTGCGCGGGCAAGTTCTGGCCACGCATCGGCAAACATTGCATCCTCAAGCTGGGGCTCGATATAGTCAGTAACGGGTTCGGCGCTGACGATGGTGTCGACCGTGCGGTCAAGCCAGCGGGCAAAACGCTGATCCCAGCTGTCGTCCTCGATATTTTCGAATTCGAAAGCGGGTTCGGCAAGCGCGAAACTGTCGGCCCACAGCCGCCCCTCGGCATCGAACATCCTGAGGCGCATGCGCTGTTCCTTGCCGATCTGCACCAGCAACGCCTCCTGCCGTTCGCGGCTTGCCCCGGCCAGCGCCTCGGCGGTGATCTGCGCTTCGATCCGCGCCATCTTGAAGCGTTCATTGATGAGCTGCGTGCGATAGCTGTCGAGATAGAACAGCCCGCCGCCCAGCAAGGCCAGCGGCATGATGTTCACGATCAGAATGCGCGCGGCAAGGGTGAAGCGGCCCTTTGCCTTCAGGCGTTCCAGCCAACTCGTCCCAACTGCCGGATCGTCCGCGCTGAGCAGCTCGACCTGCAACTTGTCCTGATCGGGACGGGCATTCATCGGGCGTCACGCATCGTTGAAGCTGTATCCGGCGCCGTATAGTGTATCGATTGCGTCAAAGGTGTTGTCGACCACGCGGAACTTGCGCCGCATCCGCTTGATATGACTGTCGACCGTGCGATCATCGACAAACACATCGTCAGGGTAGGCTGCGTCCATCAACTGATTGCGGCTCTTGATGACGCCGGGTCGAGCCGCGAGCGCCTCCAGAATAAGAAATTCGGTCACAGTCAGGCTGACGGGTAGATCGTTCCAAGTCACATAATGGCGCGCCGGGTCCATATACAGCCGCCCACGGGCGATCACCGGATTCACGGGTTCGTTGCTGTAATACTCGCTTTCAAATTCGCGCTCTGATTCCGAGCGGCGCAGGATTGCGCGGATGCGGGCGATTAGCAGGCGCTGGCTGAACGGCTTTGCAATGTAATCGTCCGCGCCCAGTTCCAGCCCGGCCTCCTCGTCGGCTTCATCATCCTTGCTGGTGAGGAAGATGACCGGCAGGGCGGAATGCGCCCGCACCCGGCGCAACAATTCCATGCCGTCCATGTTGGGCATCTTGATATCGAATACGGCGAGGTCGGGCGGGTTCTCGACAATCGCTTTCAGCGCAGTTTCACCGTCGGAATACAACCGCGTCACAAAGCCTTCGGCCTGGAGCGCGATCGAAACCGTGGTGAGGATGTTGCGATCATCATCGACCAGCGCAATGACGCCTGCTTCCTGGCTGCGCGGGGTGGAGCGATTGGCGCCGTTGGACGCTGCCTCCTCCGCGTCTGCTGTCACAACAATGCCATCGTCAGCCTTGGGCGAAACAGCGTCGTCGTGTTCCGGGGTATCAATCGGGGGTGTCGTGCTTACCATTTGATGACGTTCCTTCGGTTTTCAGGTTTAGCCCGATCACCTGCGCAAGACAATCGAAGCGCGTCATTCACTTGCACACAAACCGCTCACCCCGAGTGCCACACATGTTGCATGGCGCGCGTTTGACGAGGCTCGGGCGCCCGCCTATGCCGATCCCGGATGGAGATGGGTGGACGCGGCGAATCGAACGCTGCGAGGTTGTCTCACTCGCTCCAGCGCCGGTTTGCAATTGCTGTCTTCGAAAGGATCGACCTTGACCCCGCTAGCCCATTCGCTCGCTTCACAGGGCATTGAAACGTCAGCTGAAATTCGCGCAAATTTCGGCACGGCCGCGCTGGTTGAAGCAGCACTTGCCGCTGGCGAGGGCGCCCTGTCAAAAGACGGGGCGCTGGTGGTTCAGACCGGCGCGCATACCGGGCGCAGCGCGAAGGACAAGTTCATCGTGCGCGACGGGACGACGGAAGACACCGTGTGGTGGGGCAAAGTCAACGCCGCGATGACGCCTGAGCATTTCGCTGCGCTCAAAGAGGACTTCCTCAAGGCGTTGGGCGAGAAGGAAACGCTGTATGTCGCCGATCTGTTCGGTGGATCGCAGCCCGAACACCGCGTCAACGTTCGCGTCATCAACGAACTGGCTTGGCACAATCTGTTCATCCGCACCCTGCTGGTGCGTCCCACCGTAGAAGAACTGGGTGATTTTGCGCCCGAATACACGATCATCGATCTGCCCAGCTTTCGCGCCGATCCGGCCCGCCACGGCACCCGCAGCGAGACCGTGATTGCGGTCAATTTCACCGAAAAGCTTATTTTGATTGGCGGCACGAAATATGCCGGCGAAATGAAGAAGAGCGTGTTCGGCATCCTCAATTACCTGCTGCCAGCGCAAGGCGTCATGCCGATGCATTGTTCTGCGAATATCAGTGTCGATGGCAAAACGGCGGTGTTCTTCGGCCTTTCGGGCACCGGCAAGACTACGCTTTCCGCCGATGCCAGCCGCACGCTTATTGGCGACGATGAACACGGCTGGTCCGACACGGCGGTCTTCAATTTTGAGGGCGGCTGCTATGCCAAGATGATCCGCCTGTCGCAGGAGGCAGAGCCCGAAATCTACGCCACCACCCGCCGGTTTGGCACGGTGTTGGAAAACGTGGTGATGGACCCGGTGACGCGCGAGCTGGATTTTGACGACAACTCGCTGGCAGAAAATACGCGCGGAGCCTACCCGATAGACTTCATTCCCAACACCTCTGAAAAGAACCTTGGCCCGGTGCCAAGCAATGTCGTGATGCTGACAGCCGATGCGTTCGGCGTGCTGCCTCCGATTGCGCGGCTGACCCCGGAACAGGCGATGTATCACTTCCTGTCGGGCTATACCGCCAAGGTTGCAGGCACCGAGATCGGCGTGACCGAGCCTGAGGCGACGTTCTCAACCTGTTTCGGCGCACCGTTCATGCCGCGTCACCCCAGCGTGTATGGCAACCTGCTGAAAGAGCGCATTGCCAAGGGCGGCGTGCAGTGCTGGCTGCTCAACACCGGCTGGACTGGCGGCAAGTATGGCGTGGGCACCCGGATGCCGATCAAGGCCACGCGCGCACTGCTCAACGCGGCGCTCGACGGGGATTTGGACGGCGTGGAGTTCCGCGCAGACGACAATTTCGGTTTTGATGTACCGGTGCATGTCCCGGTTCTGGCAGAGGCGGGCATCGATCAGTCGATCCTCGATCCGCGCGGCACCTGGGCGGACAAGGGCGAATACGATGCGACCGCCAAAAAGCTGGTGCAGCTGTTCATCGAGAATTTCGAAGAGTTTTCAGCCCACGTCGACGAAGGCGTACGCAACGCAGCCCCGATTGCTGCGTGATGCCCTCGGGCCGTTCGCGCAAATGATATACGCCGACATTCGGCCAATACACCACGGGGAGACATAGGCATGAGCCTTGCACAGATGTTGCAGCAGAGCGGCGCGATCACTTCGATTGCCAAGGAACTGGGCGTCGATGAGGGCACCGCCAAGACGGCGGCGGGCGCGCTGCTCCCCGCGATTGTCGCAGGGATGGGCCGCAGCGCCACGGGCGGTACCACTACGCCTGATCCGATGGGCGGGCTTGGCAATCTGGCGGGTGCGATACTGGGCGGCGGGGGCGGTGCAGGCGGTTTGGGCGGCGCGCTGGCCGGAGGATTGGGCGGAGGACTGGCCGGAGGACTGGCCGGAGGACTGGGGGGCGGTCTGCTCGATGCGGTGCTCGGCACCAAGCCCACGCCGACGCAGCCGGGCAACGACATTCTCGGCACGATTTTCGGCAGCAAGGATGTGAGCCGGTCGGTCGCGGGCGAGGTTGCGGGCGTCACCGGCCTTGACGAAGGATTGCTGAAGAAAATGCTCCCGATCCTCGCCATGGCGGTCGCGGGTTATCTGGCAAAACAGGCCACCGGGCAGGCGACGGGCGGCGCGGCACCTGTTGGCGGTGGCGCGGCGCAAAGCCCGCTGGGCGGCATTCTGGGATCGATTGTATCGGGCATGATGAAGCGGTGAGCTGCGCGTCGGGGCAAAGTTGACACAATTGACACCGTATAATCCGCCGTTTCTCCATCCAAGCTCCTGAATTACAGGCATTAAGAGGCGCGCTGACGAAGTTGACACTTTGCCGGATTGAAATGCGCATGGGGACGGACGGTGTGAAAGAGCCGGGATAACACTACCCGGTGTTGGGCATGTAGGAAAACGTCCTGCCAAAACCCAGTCACCCGTGCGCCGCGCTCTCGCCGCGCGGTCTATTCGTTCCTGAAATGCGCGGTGATCGCGTCCAGCACCGGGACGCGATCGCCTTCCTGCTTATTGGCAAGGAATGTCAGCAAATCGCGCACCTGGCCTGCCTTTTCGTTTCCGTGCGGTGCGCTGGCCAACGGTTGCAATGCGTCCCGCGCCTTTGCAATCTCTCCGTAATTCATGTGGGTCATCCCCGCAATAAGCCACAAATCGTGATCGAACGGAGCAAGCTGCGCAGCGCGCACGAATGCCTCCCTTGCGGGCAAGGGCGGCTCTGCACCGCGTTCAAGATATGAGCGGAAACTGTAGATGAGCGGTGCCGTGTGCTCATTCTCCAGCTGGTTGAGCGCGGTGAAGGGTTGCATGGCTGTCTCGTAAGCGGCGTCTATAGGGGTGCTGCCGGATACCGATCGCGCCTTGCGAAACAGGGCCCGGCCCTTGTTTACATAAGCGCTGGCGACACTCGCATCGAGCGCCAGCGCCCTGTCCGCAGCGGTGACCGCACCATCATCGTTACCCGCTTTGTATTCCGCCTCAGCCAGCGCAGCCTGCACGGCTGCATCCCCCGGATAACGCGCCGCAATCGCACGCGCAGTCACAACCAGTTCCGCAGCCTGCTGCGCGCTTACGCCGCGTTGCAACTGCATCCGGGTTTTCATCATCGCCGATTCACCCTCGGGCAAAGGTCGCAGCGAGATTTCGCTCAGCTCCATCGTTTCAGCGCTGATCTTGTAGGGTTTGCGATCCTTGTTGCGCAGATGGAGGTCAGCCTGGCGTTCGATGACATTGAGGGCGCCAAACACCTTCCGTCCCGCGTCGAGAGAGGGCGTGCCCTTGAGCACCTCTATCCAGTATTCCTTCAACTGGCCGCGGCGATCCTCGGTCATGGACAGATAATTGTAGAGCAGCCAGCTCTTCCCGTAAAAAGCATCCTGACTGGCGTTGCTGTAACGCGAAGTGTCGTCGAACTGCAGCACTTGCGGGATGGACACAGTGGCGCCCTTGGCCATAGCCAGATCAAGAAACCGATGCCGTGCTGGCAGACCGAGATAGACCGAGCCGTCCTCGTGAAAATAGGCCGCGGAGAAAAACTCGGCTGCGCCCTCGCTCATCCAGAGCGGCATGGAAAATCGCTCGGTCGAGATCAGGAAATGGTGCGCATATTCGTGCAACAGAACGACGGTTGGCAGGTCGGGATAGCCGTCGCTGCTGCGAATATCCTGCACAAATGCGACGCTGTCGCTTGCGCGTGGAATATAGAACCCCGCGACAGAGGATGTGCGTGCAAGTTTGCGAACCTCTCCAGCCGACCCAGCAACAAACACGGTGATACGATTAGATGGGCTGGGGTTTCCGATTGATCGGCCGGTGAAATCTTCCATCGCCGCGTGATACCGCTCGAGGTTTTCGGCAAAAGCACGGATATCCGCCTCGCTGTCATCGGCAAATATTACAAAGTGATCGCTGGACGCCTCGAACCATTCGGCGCGCGCCGGCGCGCTGGCGAGCAGCAGGGTTGCCGCAGCCACAAGAATTGTCATCATCCATTTGATCATAGCTTGCGCGCCCCTGCGTTCTCTTTCTGCCATTGCACAATCTGGTGCCGCGATAAACGAATTGCAGGGACTTTGCCCAGGGGCGCAGTCAGGTCCGGCGGAGGGGCGGGGCAACGAACAGCAGGTCGTCCTGCATATCAGTTGATCGCGCAAAACCGCCTAAGCCTATTCTTCGGCCGCGTCTCCCGCGTCTCCCGTATCCCCCGGTTCACTGCCTTCGCCATCTGCATCGCTATCATCCGCCGCCACATCCGAGCCCAATTTTGCCAGCATTTCGCCGACATTCAAGCGCGTGCCTTCCTCCGCCTGATCGAGCAGTGCGATGATCGCCTTTGTCCCGACTGCGCGGCCTCTGCCATGCGGATCATTGGCAATGGGTTGGAGGGATTCCTTGGCCAAAGCCACTTTGCCCTCTTCCATCTGCATCATCGCAACATTGAACCACAAGGATTTGTCGAACGGCGCAAGCTGCGCTGCCCGCTCCAGCGCATGCCGCGCGTTTTCCGGGGGCGCCACGCCGCGCTCGGCAAAGCTGCGATAGTAATACATCAGCGGCAAGGGGTGATCGTTTTCCAGCGCATTGAGCTGCGAGAACGGCTCCATTGCCGCATCAAAGGCTGCGGCCTTGTCATCGGCATCGGCTGCCATGCGAAACATTGCAAATCCCTTTTGCACGTAGGCGTTCACGCGCTTTGGATCGAGCGCGATGGCCCGGTCCGCCGCCGCGATGGCCGCTGCATCATTGCCTGAATCGTGCTCAGCCTCGGCAAGCGCGGCGAGCACACCGGGATCGTTCGGGAATTGTGCCGCAACCTCACGCACTTTCACCACCAGTTCGGCGGCTTCCTGCGCATTGACGCCGCGCTGAGAACGGATACGCAGCGGCATCATCTCAGCTTCACCTTCGGGCAGTTTGCGAAAGGCAATGTCGCCAACCGGCAATTCGCCTGGCTCGAACGTGAGCATGGTAAAGCCCCTGCCGCGCATATATTGATCAAGTTCGCGTTGAAGCTGATCGAGGTCGCCAAAGGCCTTCTCGCCCGCCTCAATTGAAGAGGCGCCTTGGAAAACAGCCTGAGCGTACGCATTGATCTGCTTATTGCGCTCGGGTTTAAAGGTTAGATAGTGATAGAGCAGCCAGCTGCGGCCATAGAACGCATCGTATCTTTTGCCGCGGTTTTTTTCGTACAGGTCATAATCGAGCAGTTCGCGCACCGACACGTCCTGAGCATAGTTTAGTTCGCCCGCGCGATGCCGCGCGACCCGTCCGATCAGGACGCCGCCGTCTCTTTCAAACGTGGCCGCTGCAAAGAATTCCGCCATCCCTTCGCTCATCCAGCGCGGCATTTCAAATCGCTGGCCGGAGATCAGGAAATGGTGCGCGTATTCGTGCAGCAGGACAATGGTCGAGAAGTCGGGATACCCATTCTTGTGACGGATATCCTGCACAAAGGCGCGCGACGCGCCTGCTCTCGGAACATAGAATCCCGCAATGTTCCGGTTTTTGCCACCCGCCACCTTGCGCAGTTCAGGGCCGCTGCCAACGACGAAGATGACCACTCGGTTTGACGGGCTGGGCTTTTCGACCTCGCGGCCGACCAATCTCTCCATCGCAGCGTGATAGCGTTCAAGGTTTTCGGCATAGCGCCGAATATCGCTCTCCTTGTCATCGGCGTAGATGACAAAGTGATCGGTCGAGGCTTCATACCATTCGGCACGGGCGATCGATGGAGTGGACACCAGCGCGGCAAACAGCGCGATGACAGCGAACAGCCGAGGTATCGTCAAAGAACAGTCCCTTTCACAGCGCCTGCGATTACGCTGTCAAAGGGACACTATATTTACCGAACCCGGATTGGCCAGAGGGAATCGCGAAAAAATGCAGCGGCGATCAGCTCGGGTGCTTCAGCGTATCGAGATACGTCCAGATCTGGCTGACCACCACCGATCCTTCGCCCACCGCGCTGGCGACCCGCTTGACCGAGCCGGAGCGCACATCGCCCACGGCAAAGATGCCATCGGTGCCGGTCTCGAACGGGCTGTTGCGGCCCACTTCGGCGCCGGTCAGAACAAAGCCCTTGGGGTCGGTCCTGACAAGGCCCGAAAGCCAGTCGGTGTTGGGCGCTGCACCGATCATGATGAACAGCGCGGTCGTATCTACCCGCCGCGATCCTTCGGGCGTGGTGAAGGTGACGCTGCTCAGCCACTTTTCCCCGTGAAGCGCGCTTACGGAGGTGTTGTAGTGGATGGTGATGCGCGGATCGGCTTCCAGCCGGCTGCTGAGATAGCTCGACATAGACGCCGCGAGGCTATCCGACCGCACGACCAGATGGACGTGGCGGGCGCTGCGCGACAGGAACATTGCCGCCTGCCCTGCCGAATTGCCGCCGCCGATCACGATCGCTTCGGTCTTGCTGCAAAACCGCGCCTCCATCTCGGTGGCGGAGTAGAACACGCCAGACCCTTCAAGCTCGCGCAGGTTTTCGAGCGGGAGGCGATTGTACTGCACCCCGGTTGAGACGAGTATGGCGCGCGCGCAGACCTGATCGGCGCCATCGTCATCCGCATCAAGCGTGGCGCAGAAGGTCCCGTCCGCCCGCTGGTCCAGCGATTCCACCCGGCGCGGCATGGCAAAGCTCGTGCCGAATTTCAGCGCCTGAATCTGGCCGCGATAGGTCAGATCGGTGCCGCTGATCCCGGTGGGAAAGCCCATGTAGTTCTCGATCCGGCTGGACGTGCCCGCCTGCCCGCCAATCGCTGTATCCTCGATCACCAGCGCATCCAGTCCTTCGGACCCGGCATAGACCGCCGCCGCAACGCCAGCTGGTCCGCCGCCCACTATCAGCAGGTCGAATGTGCGCTGCGAATTGATATCGAGATCGAGATTAAGGAACTGCGCCACCTTGCGCGGGGTCGGGTTTTCGAGCCGGGTATCGGTGCCCAGTATGACCGAGGGTTCGTGCCCGGAAACATCGCATACCTGCAACGTGTCGCCATCGGTCGCGTCCAGATCATAGCTCTGGAACGGGATGCGGTTGCGCGACAGGAACCGTTCCACTGCCTGCACCGCCGGGTCGCGATCAGCACCGATCACCTTTACCGATCCGTTGCTCAGTTCGAATTGCGCCCGTCGCCGCGCTGCGAATACGGTGATGATGTGGTCGGACAATTCGGGCACGCGGCTCATCAGATCCAGCATTGCCTCGCGCGGGGCCTCGATCACGCGGGTATCCTGCGCTGCGCGCATCCGCAGGTAATTGGTGCCGCGATTGAGGAAGCCGATCTCCCCCATGAACTGCGTCGGCCCCAGCGCGCTTTTGAGCAGGCGTTCCCCGGTATAGGGGTTTACGACCTCGATCTCGCCCTCGATCACATAGACGAAGGTATCCATCGGATCGCCGATCTCAGAGACAACATCACCCTTGGCATAGGAACGTTCCTGCCCGATTTCGCAGATTGCATCGACGTGGGCTTGCTCCAGCGGCACGCGCCGCATCGTTTCGAGATCCTGACCAAGCTGTTCCATCGCATGACTCCCGCTGCCGTTTCCGTCACGCTACATGGGGGGGCATCCGCCAGGATACCAGTCTTACACCTTTGCGCCCTTGATATACCGGCTGACGGTGTTGCCCACCACATCAAGCGGCGCGTTGCCGCCCAGAATGACGGCGGTGTTGAACGCCTTGAAATCATATGCGCCGCTCAATTCCGCCTCGGCCCGCGCACGTTGGCGCACGATTTCGGAATGGCCGATCTTGTAGGAGCACGCCTGTCCCGGCCAGCTGCAATACCGGTCCACCTCGCCCGCGACTTCCTCCGGCTTCGACCCGTTGCGTTCGACGAAGAAGCGGTTCGCCCGCTCGCGCGTCCAGCGTTTATCGTGAAGGCCGGTGTCGACGACCAGACGGCAGGCGCGAAAGGCGAGGCTTTGCAGGTATCCCAGCTTGCCGACCTTGAAATCGTCATACGCGCCCAGCTCGTCGGCAAGCTGCTCGGCATACAGCGCCCACCCTTCGGAAAACGCGCCGAATGCGAGGATTGAGCGGATCAGCGGCAGGCGGTTGGAAAACTCACCCTCCCACACATGGCCGGGGATGCTTTCGTGAAAGGTCAGATCGGCCAGATCGTATTTGCGATGGAGATCGGTGGTGCGCAGATTGATCCAGAACCGGCCCGGTATCGATCCATCCTTGCTGCCCGCCCCGCCATACGCGCCGGGCGCGCCCGGCTCCTCGGCCAGCGGCAAGCGGCGCACCTCCAACGCGGGATCGACCAGCGTGTTGAACGCGCGCGGCATTTGCGCCTTGATCCAGTTTACCTGTTCATTGATGAAGGCAAAGATTTCATCGCGCCCCGCATCGCCTTGCGCAAATTGATATCGCGGGTCTTCACTGAGCGCCTGCATTCGCTCCCCCACGGTGCCTTTGGTGTATCCGATCTCTTTCAGGATCGGGTCCATGCGCCCGTGCAGTTCGTCGAGTTCATCCAGCCCCTGCCGGTGGATTTCATCCGGGCTGAGAGAGGTGGTGGTCGATGCGCTGGTTGCCCAGCTGTACCATGCCTCGCCGTCTGGCTGTGCCCAGATGCCCGCATCGCTTTTGGCCTCGCGGCGTTGTGAGTACAGTTCGGCCAATTGCGCTTCCAGCGCCACTGCGATCGGGCCCTTCACATATTGCTCGGCTTGAGTTGCGACGCTTTGAGGCAAACCCGCCTTTTCCAGCATTGGCTTCAGATCGTCGACGAACAAGGTGCCAGCGCCTGCCGCCTCCAGCGTGCTGCGCAATTGCGCGGTGGCCTTCTCGATCAGGAAGTCGGGCGGCACCACGCCCAATGCGCGTGCTTGCCTGACCCGTTCCAGCTCACCGGAAAGCTGGGCGGGTATTTCCTGCAACCGGCTGAGGTAGTATTGCGCATCCTGTGCAGAATTGAGCGGCTGGCCAGATCCCAGTGCGCGCGGGTAATCGATATATCCGCCCACATTCTGAATGATCAGATAAGGCGCGTTGCGCCAGCTTCCCACCGCGACATCGCCATAGGGCAAGGCCATGCCCTCGAGCGCCTTCGAAAAGGCGCTGTCCACGACCTCAAAACCGATCAGCTGATCGGGCGTGCATCCTTCCTTGGGAAAGCTACGCGCTTCGCCAAGCAGCCGCGTCAGGGTTGCCTGATACGCCTCGCGCCCAGCTGGACCCGGAGTGCCCCATGTGCCGCGCCAGTCGGCATATTCACCCGTGTCCACACCCAGCGAGGTCGCGCGGCCCGGTTCATGCGCGAGCATGCCGTAAGAGATCCGGTCCAGCATCGCATCGGGCGAAAGGCCGATGGGAGCCAGTGCATTTGGGGGTGCGTTGTCGGCCAGATATGCACCCCCCGCACATCCTGGGAGCAGTGCCAACGCGGAAACGCCGCCAAGCCCGACAAGGGCCTGACGGCGTGTGAATGGATTGTTTGTATCGTTCATCCGCCGTGCGTAACCCGCAGGCGATGCGGGATCAATCAGTCCTTCAGTTCAGGCGGCACAATTCCGCCAGCCTCTGCGAGTTTGCGCATCACCGCCCTGTGCAGCGCGATGTTATCTTCGGCTGAGCCGGAATAACCCGAAATCCCTACCTCGCTGGCGAGTTCCTTGCGGTTTTCATAGCTGGGATCGAGATTGAGCAGCTTCAGCAGGTCGACGATCGAGGTCTTCCAGTTCAGCTTGTCCGCGCCGGGGATATTGCTGACGCGCTGGACCACATCGACCTGAGCGATGGGAGCGCGCTTTGGCGCGGCGGCAGGGATTGCGGCAGTCGCTGGCTTGGCAGTCGCCGCAGGCTTGGGCGCCGGCTTTTTATCGTCCTCATCATCACCCCAGATTGCGTTTTTGATTGAGCTGAAAATTCCCATGACATCCTCGCTTGTTTCATTGTTACAGATAGCTAGGACATAGGCTTGCGGTGGACCAACGCAATGACGCATCCCATATAATAATCCGAACGGTGCCAGGATTTTCGAGTCACCTAATGAACGAGGCAAAGAGTAGCAGGATCAGACGATGACGGATGTGGTGCTATCGCTGGTGATGCTGGCGGCGCTTGCGCTGTTGGCAGGGGCGTATGTGCTGTGGCGGCGTACGGGCGAGGCGAAGCAGCCCGTGCTGATGCTGATCCT
>JBBRVR010000051.1:0-21535 GCA_038246695.1 Sphingomonadales bacterium | reverse complement strand
TGGCAGGCTCGATATGGGCGCGACCATCCTGACGCCCAGCTATGGTTTTGGCTGGACGCTTTCAGGCTGGCTGCTGACCCCGTTCCTGCAGAATGCCGGCATGGAAACCGTGGGCCGAATGCGCACCCGCGTGCAGCAAAATCTCACCACCACTTTCGCCAGCCAATACAAGGCGAAAGTCGATCTGGAAGGGATGCTGACCAAAGAAGCGATCACCGATTATCGCCAGATGAAAACCGGCGAGAAGTATCTCGTGACACCGTGGGGTTGAGTTGATGGGCGGGTCCCCGCGCAGGCGGGGACAGCCATCGATTACGCGCCAGACTGCCAGAGACGCCGCCTTCGCGGGGAAACGCGATTGGGTAGAACCTCCGCCAAACGGCAGCTTTGGTGGAACAGCGGCCTTGGCTGGAACGTCAGCTAGTGGGTGGAAAGCGTCATGGCAGCTTTCGGGACGGGAACAGTCGAAAGCGGCTGTTCGCCCAGTGTCACAACCGTTCATTTGTGACACCCAAATGCGTGCGCAGGCGTGCCAAAAACGATCTTCCTACAGCTAGGCGTTCTCCAGAAGAAAGTCGGACCGACCAACTTCCGGCGTCCAGCTCAAGCGCTGCAATGCGGTGGCTATTTATAAGCGTTGATCGATGAATCCGGATGAAGCGCACCTCGCCTAGGCGTTGTTCAATCGCGTAGAGACGTTCGGCGACGAGATAGCTTGCATTGCCACAGTGCAGCCGGGCGTAATCGTCTTCACCTGAAATATAATCGATATCGTTGCTCTCCAGTCTCACCAGTGCGCCGCGATATGGTGCCCAAAAAACGACGGGATCTGGTACCGTGGCAACCGGCTTTTTGTGCTGGCTCATGACGCGCTCGATGGTGGCGCACAGGAGGATCGGATCAATGGGTTTGAGCAGGTAGCCGACCGCATTGACCGAGAACGCTTGGATCGCAAACTGCTCGTATGCTGTGACGAACACGATCGCAGGCGTCGCCTCAAGGTCGACCAATTGCTCGCTGAACGCGATCCCCGACATGCCGGGCATTTCGATATCGAGCAAAATGAGATCTACTGATGTGCGGTGAAGCTTATCGAGGGCCGTCGCGCCGTCGCTGGCAGTCGCAATTACCTCAACCACGGGCAGCGCCGCACAAAGCCGGACGAGCCGGCGAATGGCCGCAGGTTCGTCATCGACGATGAGAGTTCGCAGCCGATCAGCCACGAGGAATCCCTATGGACGCGCGATAGCCGCCGCCTTCACATCGCCCGGCGGTCAGATTGGCGGCGGTGCCATAGATAGTGGCCAAGCGGTCCCGAACGTTGCTGAGGCCAATGCCGAAGCCTTGCCTTACATCATCCCCCCCACAACCGTCGTCATCTACCGATAGTCGCAGCATTTGCGCCTCGCTTGCAGCCGTGATCCGGATCGTGACAACCGCGCGGGAAGCGCCGAGCGAATACTTGACTGCATTCTCTACGAGTGGCTGAAGAATCAGCCGCGGCACCTGAAAGTCAGCATGTTCCTCGGGTATGTGGATTTCTACGCGTAGACGATCCTCAAACCTGCGTGCCTCCAACGCCAGGTACAAGCGTTGTAGTTCGACTTCCTCGGCCAATGACACGCTGGACGGCAGGTCAGCATCGTTCAACATTCTGCGAAGCAGCCCCGACAGATCAAGGATCATTCGATCGGCGTCATCGGTACGACCGCTTTGCACCAGATCGGCAAGCGCGTTGAGCGCGTTGAACAAGAAATGCGGGTTGATCTGATATCGCAGCGCTCGCAGCTGCGCCTGCGTGCTGGCAGCCTCTGCCGCTGTCAACCGAGCGGCGGCGCTCAGGAACAGATATAGAATTGCCCAACCAGCAAAGAAGAAGAACCAGGACACAGACGTGTCGGCAACAGCGTAACGAAATACAGGCCAATACCCCCATCGTTCAACATCCGCTGCGAATGTGCCTGGTGGATGCCACCCGTAGAAAACGAACCAGTTTGCGCAGGCGAAAACCGCCGTCGCAGGGATCGCTCCCGTTAGTGCAATTATGACCATCCGAACTGGAGCATCGGCCTGCACCAGGCGCAGCCCTCGCCAGAAGAGGATTGTCAGTATCGCGCCCGCCGAAGCCGCGACCAGGCGCCGCAACAAAAGATCTCCTGGCTCGGAAAACCCGATCACAGCGGCGCGCGCGCTCATCAGCACAATCCATCCGGCCCAGAACAGGGCGATGGACATGAGCACTGCTCGGCTGGGCAGATCACTTGCGTGGCGGTTACGTAAAGGCATCAGCATGTTGTAGCGCTGACGCTTGATTCCACCAGTGTCGTTGACCGACACCCGTTGTCGTCCACCGATTAGAGATCGCGGTCCGCCAAGCGATGATCCACGCCATCCGTGCAAGGAGATTGTCGATGTTCGCTAACGCTAGAATTCAGCTTTCACGTCGCCGGTTTCTTGCAGGGGCATCGGTTCTTGGCGGAGCCATGCTGACCCCACGATTAGTGTTGGCAGCAGAGGCACGCCGTAGCCCAATCGCGCGGATCGAACCTGTGACGGAAACGCTATGGGGCGACCGAGTTACGGATAACTATCGCTGGCTGGAAAACCAGACTGACCCCGATTGGTTTCCGTTCATGCGGGGACAGGACGCTCATGCGCGCAGCGTCCTCGACTCTTATCCCAATCAACGTAATCTTCTGAAGCGGATCGGGGAACTTTCTGGCGACGTGACGCAGGTTATCTATCCCAAGCCGGCCGGCACTGTTCAATTCATCCAGAAGCGTGAAGCCGGTGCGGCAAATTACCGCATCGTGGCACATTATCCCGATGGCCACGAACGCGTATTGGCTGATCCGGCGAAGTTCACGCTCGACGGCGGTGCAGCGTCTATTTCTTGGTGGGTGCCTTCGCCGAGCGGGCGGTTCGTCGTATTCGGGGTGTCGCTTGCGGGAACCGAGAACGCAATCGGCCATATCGTCGAAGTTGCAACAGGGCGGATGTTGGCTGATCGCCTGACCGATGTGCAATATGCCAACCCGTCATGGCTGCCTGACGAGGAGGGCTTTTTCTACAATCGCTTTGCAGGGCGACCGATAGGCAGCTCGGATTTTTACAACGATCGCAGCCTTTGGCTCCACCGTGTCGATACGGCGCAAGATGCCGATAGCAAAATTATGGCTGCTGGTGTGGACGCGGGTGTGCCGATGTCGGCGATCTCCTCGCCCGAAATGCAGGTCGGGATTGGTTCGGATCACGTCGCCTTGTTGATGCGCGACGGCTATGTCCGTGCCTTTGCCATTTATCTAGCGCGCCGTGACGAGGTGCTGACTGGAAAGGCCAAATGGCGGCGGATTTGCAGAGCGGACGAAGGTGTCGCTGATTTCGCATTGAGCGGAGATACGCTTTACGTCATTTCGACTAGCTCTGCCGCAAATGGCGCCTTGCTGGCTATCGACGCTGTTTCGGGGACGCTGGCTGATGCCCGTACGCTCGTCCCGGCTAGTAATGTTGTGCTCGATGAACTCAACGCGGGGCGAGACGGCACGTTCGTGACGATCAACGATGGCGGTGAGCAAAGCCTCTCCTTCCAAACGGCAGGCGGCGCATTGAGACCCGTGGCATTGCCCTATTCTGGCTGGGTACAAAGCGTCTCAATTAACCAGCAGGACGGCGGCGCGCTGGTCCGAATCACCAGCTGGCTTCAGCCCGGCACGATCTTCGCAATTGATGGTCAGACCAGCACAGCAACTCAAACTAATCTGCAGCAGCGCCCAGCGATCGACCTTTCACCATATGAATATCGTCGGATCTTCGCGACCGCGCGCGACGGCGTCCGAGTGCCGATCTCGATCGTCTGCCGCAAGGGACCGATCGTATCCACTCCTTGCCTTGTCCATGCATACGGCGCTTATCAATGGCCCTCGCAGCCTGTCTTCGATGCGCGGAACATCGCGTTTCTGGAGGCAGGCGGTACCATGGTCACCGCTCACGTGCGGGGCGGCGGCGAATATGGGCGCGCCTGGCATGAGGCTGGCAAGAAAGCGACCAAGCCAAATACCTGGCGGGATCTGATTGATTGCTGCGAGACGCTGATTGCTGAAGGCTACACGTCGAAGCGCAAACTTGCGATCTTCGGCGGATCTGCGGGAGGCATAACGGTCGGTCGCGCGATGACCGAGCGCCCCGACCTGTTCGCGGCGGTCATCTCGAAAGTCGGAATGTCCAATCCCTTGCGCGCTGAGTTCGAGCCGAACGGACAACCAAACGTGCCTGAGTTCGGTTCGATCAAGGATGAGGCTGGGTTCCGGGGCCTGAAAGCCATGGATAGCTATCATGCCGTGCAGGATGGAACACGCTATCCCGCGATCCTGTTGACGACGAGCATCAATGACGCCCGCACTGCCCCGCATAATTCTGCAAAGATGGTGGCACGGCTCCAAGCAGCCGATCCCCGCGGGGTCGCGTTGCTGCGGGTTGATTTTGACGGCGGTCACGACATGAATGACCTGTCCAAAGCCAAGTCTGATGCCGAATACGCAGATGATTTTGCCTTTGTGCTGGCAATGACAAAGACGAGCTAGGATCGTGCGGGAAATGCTTTGCTCGGCCAAAGCGATTGAAAAATGGCTATTTGCAGGGCTGCACACCGCTTGGCGGGATGTCGCAAGTACGCATGTGAATTTGTATGCTCGGCGGTCGCAGAAGCGAAATGCAAAATAACGAGCTTCTCCCGTCGGGCATGGCAATCAGAATTGGCCTACTTGTCAGGTGATGGATCTGCATCAATCAATCTGAACGACAATCCTGAGGCTCCAAGCATGTCAGACATACCACCTGAAGAACGGCAGTCCTCAGTTCATTTCGTCGAGACCCCAGCGTTCAGACGTCTCGCACGATGGCTACCTATAGCGATGGTGGGACATTTCACGATTGGTGTTCCGGCGCTGCTGATCTCGCTCGTGGTTGCGTATGGGACCTATGTCCAGGCAGGCGCAACACAACGTATGCAGCAGGCAGCGGCTTGGCCGATTGTTGCTTATCGCACTGGAAACTATGCCACTGATGGCCAGCGCCTCATCAATCTGTCCTTCACCAATAACGGGCTGGGGCCGGCGCTCATCGGCCCGGTGGAAGTCAGATTTCGTGGGCGCGCAATGTAATCTCCCGTCGATCTACTAGGGGCTTGTTGTCAGTACCGAGAGAGCAGAGCGATGCAGCTTCGCACATCGCCCATTGTCAACGTCGCGCTACGTCCCGGAGAAGAGGTGCTGTTCATGAGTTTCCCGGCAGTGCCAGCCAATGCCGAAATGGTTGATCTTCTCGACGCGGCCCGAGATGAGATACAAGTCCGCGCCTGTTATTGTTCGATATTTGACGACTGCTGGACTATCGATGGGCCGCAATCTCAGCCGCGACCCGTTGAGACCTGCCCCACCAATTGGACAGTATGGCAAGAACGCTGAGGTCCAATTCACACCAGTTGGCTCGAACTTTGCGCGGTAACGGAAGAAATAGATGGATGCGCGGGAGATCGCCGTCTTGGTCTGAATTCAATATTCGAATGATACGCCACAATGGGAATGCTAGTCAGATTTTGGAACCAGCAGTTGTCGCTTAGAAAGACCACAATTGGGGCCATAAGCACCCTCGCGCAAATGACTGTTATGGGGTCGCTTCCAGACGGTCTGCTATCATCAGAAACACACGATAAGCCGACAGTCTGGTTTTGGTGAAATGTAAAACCCTGCTGAACGGCAAAAACTGGGTGGATAGCTTCCAGTCCGCTTTTGGTGCGCTAAACCGCGAAATCTGACATAGCAACGGTCTGCACGTTTCAGCAGCTACGCGCCCCAATTTCGGCCATTAACGCATCAATGCTGAGCTCTCGAAAGCGGACATCGGACCGGCAGGATTGGAACGGCTGCGATGAGGCGTGAGAAGGGGCGCTGTCAGAGCAAATGCACCGGCTAGAGGAACGCGCGTGATCGGGTAGGTGGGGGCATTGCCCAACGAACCATAGGTTTTTCGGCGCTGCCATCCAAATTTATTGCGCCCGCGTATGTCGCGAATATAACAACTGGCTTTACATGATCAGCCCACTAACCCCCCTCAAAGCCGTGCAGCGCAGTTTGATTTGCTGGGCTGGCTTGTGTGTCGCAATGATGCCGGCATACGTCATCGTGTTTTGGCTGGATATGGGCTCAGTCAATGCTCGAAGTGCGCTTGATGCGTTGATCAGCGTGGTGACGCTCTTAGTCCTGGGCCTCGCATTTTCTGGTCCGATCAAGAGGACCTTGGGAGCGTCAGCGTCAAAACCCATTCTGCTGGGTTTACTATTGGCGCAGGGCATAGCTTTCGCATTTGCGTGGTATGTTGCCGTTGCCTCAACCTATGGTTGGGTCAATGCAGGATTCAGTGGTGGTGGAGCGATCCCGAGTTTTGGGGGTCCGGCGTTCCGCTGGCAAATCTTTCAGGGCTTGATCGCGGTTGCGGCCTTGATGGCGATGATCGATGCACAATTGGCTCGTGAACAGAGTGCTATAAATCGCGACGCCGGGCGGGCTAAGGAGGCCGCACCGCTGCTCTTGCGAGATGGCGATGAAATGGTTCGGATCGATCCGGCGCAAATTGTCTCAATCACAGCGGAAAACGACGAAGCATCGGTGAACATCGGCACGCGCGTCTTTCGGGTCCGCCGGACGCTGAAGGAATTCGAAGCCGAGCTTAACGAGAATTTCTTGCGAATTCACCGATCGACCATCATCAACTTTTCGAAGATCGAACGAATCGAGCCTGCCGGTGGAGGCCGGCTGACAGTGCACCTAGCCGACGGATCGTCGCCAACTGCCAGTAAAGCTGGGGCGCGATTGCTGAGAGCGCGCGCCATTTAACCGCTCAGGCTGATCATTGGCCCCGCGATCGCGGCCATTTACCAGAAAATGCCGGGGGTTGCCCACTCGCTGACTATAAAGTGCAGCATGACAAAGCGAACACAAATGAAACGCCAAACCCTGGCTCTGGCAGGCTTCGTGGCGGTGCTGACCACGGGATGCACCACCGGCCCACAGGTCGACACGATTGCATCCGCGCCTACCCCGGAAATAGCGGCCTCGCGCACCGAACCCTTGTCCGAAGCCAAGGCCAAAGACGCACTCGATGCGTATGTCAGGATTGATCGCGAAGAACTTGTCGGGCTGGCGGCCAATAACCCAATGGCGGCGGCTTTCATCGCCCTCCTCGATCGCATCAAAGATGGTCCAGACCGCGTGATTGAAGCAGCCCGGTCAATGGCTGTAGGAGATCTGCGAAATCGCCTTGTTGATATTGCGGCAGACCAGATGGTTGCGAAATATCGCTGGCAGGATGCGATCGACGCCGCCCGCGAATTGCACCCCGAAAGCGGCATCATCCCGTTTGCGAAGCCTTACGCAAAATGGCCCGACGCGGGCGTGAACTTTGCGGGACAGAACGTTGTCGAGGTGCCGTTTGATGGATTGCGAATGCCCGCAAAGATCGGCGGCGTGGACATCGAGATCGCCTTTGATACAGGGGCACCCAGCGTCGGCGTTGACCGCCGCTTTGCCAAGTATGTCGAGATGGATCGCAGCGTTCCGCAGAACTTCGCGTATCCAGCCTTCAACGTTCGGCTAACGCGGGATCAGGCTGTGATTGGGGAGCTGGAAATTGGCGGTATGAAGCTCACCAATGTTCCAGCGACAATCGGCGGCGAGGTCGCTGAAGACCAGCGCGAAGCCGTGGCTGAGATGGAGCGGATCGTTGGGCGTTATGACATCATCATGGGTCTCGATGCCTTGCGGCCGTCGTTCTTCGACGTGGTCGAGTTTGACTATGATCGCAATGTGGTCCGCCTGATCCGTGATGACGATCAGCCCGCTTCGATTGCCAACATGATCATGGGCGGGGGCCGAAAGCCGATCATCCGAGCGGCCACGCAGAACCGCGAAAGCGGCCTCTATATCGACACCGGCTCGTATGGTCACTTGTTTGGAGAGGGCGCTTTCGAGACACCCGATTGCCTGGAGCGCAGGGTCATGAAGGCACCTTGGCGCGAGATTACCGAGCACCGTGTAAATTTTGCTCTTGCGGGCGGAGATGCGGTGCAGGTCTGGGCTCAACCACGCAGCCTTGTCGATGAACCTGAATGGGATACTAAAGGCTATATCGGCAATCCGCGCGATGGCGTCTATCGGCCCGATCTGGAAGACGGCAATTTCCAGTTCCGCGACTATGACAGCGACAATCTCGACAGCCTGTATCCAATTATCGACGAAAAACCCGGCACATGCTCACCCGCAGCCGTCGCAGGCGCATCGCAAGTGACCGAACCGACCGGAGCACTGGCTCCTTTGCCACCGGATCGGGCGCGGCCCGCACGCCAGCCGCGCACCAATTCCGCGGCGGTGGCGACCGAGTACCGCAATGGCCTTTGGTGGAGCGAGCGCGACGGGGCCCAGATCTTCGCATCGGGCACGCGATACGCGGTCGATGGTGTGTTCGTTAAGGAGCGCCCTCCCGGTTCCGTGCGAATTGTCGATCTGAACGGCGCGCACATTATCCCGCCGCTTGCCGACGCACACGAGCATCGGCTGGAGGGTCCGTGGGCCTTGCCCATGATGATCGACCTGCTTGAAGCGGGCGTGTTCTATTACAAGAACCCTTCGTCATTCGGGCCGGTGGTTCGGCAGCATCTCGGGTTGTTCAACCGGCCCGATGCGATTGACGCGATGTGGTCGCACGGGTCGCTGACCACCGCCGGTAGCCATCCGGTTCCCCTCTATGCCCGCTTGGCCAACCTCTATCGCACCGCACCGGAAGACATGGATGGCAAAGCCTATTTCCTGATATCCGATACCGATCAGCTTGATGCGCGCTGGCCTGAGGTGCTCAGTGGACAGCCCGATTTTATCAAAATGCTGTTCGTCAATCGGGGTGGGACCAGTGACCTGACGGGAACGCCCCCCGAAGTCGCGGTGCGGACAGTGCAACTCGCCCACGCTGCCGGTATTCACGTAACCGCTCATGTTGTCAGCGCAGTCGATCTGGCCGCCGCCATAGATGCAAAAGTGGATGAAGTGACGCATCTGCCTGGCTGGACTTGGCAGAACATCCCGCGCTCGCAGAACGTCATCACGCCAGAGCTCGCCGCGCGAATGGCCGAGGCCAGGATCAGCTTGGTAACCACCGCGGGCATTGCTGCCAGTGAAGGCTGGAAAGTACCCGAATGGAAACCCAGCCCCCTGCAACAATTGCAGGGTCAGAATCTGCGCCAATTGATCCGCGCTGGCGTTGCAGTGCATATCGGTACCGATGGTGTCCTGTCCCCGCGCATGGAGGTCGAATATCTGCGCCGCTTGCAGGTTATGGACGATCGTGAGTGGCTGCTGGCATGGATGCGCACTGGACCCGACGCGATCTTTCCAGAACGCTCAATTGGAAGGCTGTGGCCCGGATACGAGGCGAACTTTATCGCGCTGGCTTGCAATCCGCTCGACACGTTCGAATGCGTTGATCACATAACCCACCGCGAAAAGCAGGGGCAGGAACTCTTGATCGTGCGAGATGGCAAATGATTGCGCGGTTGCTCATCCTCGCGCTTGGCAGTGTTTTCCTCGCGCTTTCGGGCTGCACCACCGTGTTGCCTGACCGGGCGGAACCGACCGTCCGATACTCAGACGGGCTGTGGTGGAACGGGACGGATTTCGAGCGCGCGGACCGATATGTTCGCGCGGGGATCTTCGTCGACGCGAGTGCCGATGCGGAAGTGGTCGATCTGGAAGGAGCTTATATCGTTCCACCGTTGTTCGATGCCCATGTGCACGATTTTGACACCGCAAAACTAGCAGCCGAAAGCCGCAACACCTTTCTCAAGGACGGCATCTTCACCGTCCTACAAATGGGCGGGCCGATAAGCGAAATGCCTGCAGCCCGCGCGGCTCTGCAAGACTCGCCGCTAGAGGTGCGCTTCGCCGGGCTTTCGCTGACGTCGCCGGGCGGCCACCCGATCCCATATGTCGAAGCGCAGTCGCTGGGCGTCAGCTGGTGGTCCCTGTCGCCAGAAAAGCAGTCCGAAGTGCGAGCATCGCGAACGCGCGAGGGCATCAGCTACTTCGCTCCGTCAAACGCGGAGGATCTGCTTGCGATCTGGCCACAGGTCCTGGCGTCTGAACCCGATCATCTGAAGATCATCTTGTGGGGCGACAACGGGCTGTCTCCTGAACTGGCGATTGAAGCCACGCGATTGGCGCATGCAGCCGGGATCAAGGTCGCAGCTCATGTGCATGATAGCGATGATGTCGAGGTCGCGCTGCGAGCCAGGATCGATCTTCTGGCCCATGCACCCGGTTACAATGAAGTGATTGACTTGCCCGAAGGACTTGTCGCTCGAATGGCAGCGGCGGATATGGCCGTTGTGCCGACCTTTGCGCGTGAGCTTGCGATGGAGCGATGGGCACCGCCATCGGCCCAAAGGGACGCGGCCCAAGTCTCAGCGCTGGAAGCCTCACATGCGGTTCGTCTGCGCCAGTTTCATGCGGCTGGCATTCACCTGTTGCCGGGTGCCGATCTCGGCGGCCTGACCGCTCTGGACGAACTGGCCTATTGGCAGAAGATCGGGGCGTTTTCAGGCGAGAATCTGATGAAGATTGCGACTGCAGGGTTGCCCGAAGGTTGGCGCAATGCAGCTCGCGCACCTTGCCTTTGGCCGGGTTGCGAAGCCAACTTTGTTGCGCTTCGTGACGATCCCCGGAAAGACATCATGTCATACCGAGACGCTATCCTGAGAATTAGAGCCGGCGATTCTGTGACGGTTGTCGCCAACTGATAACCGACGCGCTGATTGCGGGATCGGCTCGCGAGCCGAACAGCGGGTTCAAGGCTGATCACGCAGGGACATCCACCCCGAAACCGAGGGCGAAATCTGCACTTCCTGCCAGTGCATAAACGCGCGGACAACGAAGCCCAATCGAAACCTCTAAACCATCGAGTGAACGGAACTGAAGCAATACCTCTCGCTTGGCCCAAATGTTTTCTTTTATCAGTCTCGTCGGCTTTGATGGTCGGCTTCCCGAAAGCTGCCAGTCCGAAAACGACCCAGTTCCAGACCTTAAGTTCGGCCCAATTGAATGACAGCTTTCGGAAAGCGAGTTTGCTCTTGGCAATGTCAGCTTCTGGGTCGCTAGCCGAAGGGTAGCTTTTGTCCCAGATAGTTGCAGAGCAGTCATCGCGAACCCCACCGCGTGCCCGGCCCCTCGGCTGGATGGCAAGACAACCGCTCAGGATAAACTGCCCGAGCGCCGGTCGGGGGCCTGCGTCAATCAAGCGTCAGATTGCATCAGGCACCGGCCTTCGCAAGGGATCACTAGTTCCCTTACCGTCCGTCATAGGCGCGCTGGATCGCTGCGGGGTCACTCACCCCGCTTGCGATCAGCAGTTGCAGCAAGATGCGCGCCTTGGCTGGGCTGAGAGCGCGCGCGGCGATGAAGCGATTGGCATCGTCCTGCGGCTCGCGGTCGACCAGCCCTTCCTCAAGGCGGCTTGACCGGACAACGGGCGTTCCGTCCGTCGAGAGCGCGATCAGCGCCTGTCGCACCGGATCGGGCATATTGCCCTCCCCAACGCCTGCCACCACGATCCCGCGCGTTTCGGCCACAACCAGCCGCGTCACATAATCGGGCGTGATCCCGGCGTGGATATACAGAATCGGCACATCGGGGAATTGCTCCGGCCAGGCGAAGCGCGCGGGTTCCCCCACTCGCCACGGCGCGCCGAACCATTCCAGCGCGGATGGCGTCACCAACCCCACCGACATGCGCGGAAAGCCCGCAAACGCATCGGAGCCGCGCGTGCGCGCCTTGCGGATGTCGCGCGCGGAAAACACCCTGTCCCCCATCACCACCAGCAGTCCGCGTCCGGCAGCGTCAGGATCGCTGGCGACGCGCACCGCGTTGGCAAAGTTTCTCAGCCCATCGGACCCGACCGCATCGGCAGGTCGCATCGCGCCCACCAGCACCACCGGCTTGGTCGTCGGCAGCGTCAGGTCGAGCAGGAAGGCGGTTTCCTCCACCGTATCCGTGCCGTGGGTGATGATGATACCGTCACACTCAGGATCGGCGATAGCGGCGGCGGTTTCGCGCTGGAGCGCGGACCAGATGGCCGGGGTGATGTCTTCAGAACCGATGCTGGCGATCTGCCGACCATTCATCTGCGCCGTCAGGCCAAGTGCGCGTGCGGTATCGAGCAGTTCCTCGATCCCGATCTGACCGGGGCGGTAATCGTGCGCGGTGGCATCGCCAGCCGTGCCCGCAATCGTGCCGCCGGTGGCAAGGACGAGGAGGTGCGGCGCGTGCATTTCCCCTGCCCTATCCTCGGCGCGCGAGATACGCCAGTCTTTCGCAAATCATTCGGTTCACCGCAAGTGAGGCGCGGTTCGCAGGCATAACGGCCGTCGGCGCGGAACAGGCACGATCGTCAAGCGGTAATACGCCATACAGAAAGATTAATGGAGTATTATCATGATTGGCTGGGCAATTACTTTCCTCATCATCGCGCTCGTCGCGGCGGTCCTTGGCTTTGGCGGCATCGCCGGTGCAGCGACAAACATCGCTTACATCGTGTTCGTCGTGGCGCTTATTCTGGCTGTTGTCGCATTTCTGCGTCGCGCCGCAACCTGAGCTGTAAATGCCCTAGATGCGGCGATTGAACTTTAACAATTTGCCGCTAGAGAACAGGACCGGTCGCAGCGATGCGGCTGGTCCTTTCCTTTTGGTCCGTTTGCAACAAACGCGACCGCGAGGGCGATTAGCTCAGTTGGTAGAGCATCTCGTTTACACCGAGAGGGTCGGCGGTTCGAGCCCGTCATCGCCCACCATATTTATTCGCAGGATCCTCGCTGCGAACGGGCAACGCCTGTTAAGCAGGCTCATCAGCAGCGAGCAACTCCAGCCGACCGCGGATGGGCGAAATGGGTGCCATCAGATTGATCGCGAGTAGCTCTGTCTCCCGTGCGCCACTGCGCAATCGCGAAAGCCAGTCAGCGGGATCATATTCGATCCCAACCGGGTTCGCCCTCATTGTGTCGCCCTGAAAATAATCACGACATTCATCCTTGCTGGCAAAGCAATCGACTGAAAATTCGATCTGGTTGCCATCGGGATCGGCGTAATAGAGCGACACGCTGATCCCGTGATTGACGCACCAATAAGGGGCGATACCCTTGGCGTTCAGGTCTTCCCACGTCTCCAGCAGAGCAATGAGCGACGCGACCTCATAAGCGATATGATCGACCCCGACCGGCGCCTGCGCCGTATCTTCGCCATCAGGCGCGATCACCGCCAGATCGGCAAAGGCCAGCCGGTGATGTTCATCATCGAAGGTGAGAAAGGCGAGCGCCGGGTTGCGATAGACGATCTTTGCCCCGAACACGCTCGCATACCATTGCAGCATCGGCTCCAGCTGGCGCGTGCGATACACGACATGAGCCAGTTTCGGTGATGGCATCGCCATGGCAGAGGCCTCCTCGACAGGGATTTGGGGACAAACTCCGGCAAGCGTTTGGAATTCAGTCGCACCCGCCGGACTAGCTTACGGCCTTGGCAAACGGCGCGATTATTGCCACCGCATGCCAAGGCCAGGTGCGGGAGTTAGCGAGCCATGAATTCCTGCAGCATCATGCTGCCCATTACTGTGCGGAACTCGGCGCGATTGCCGGCCTCGGCCTCGTACTGGGCGTTGGTTTTTTTGGACCAGGCATCATACGCATCGTTGCGGCGCTCATTCTCCGCTGCGTCGGGTATGCTCGGATACGTCACCATCAAATAGATCGATGGCTCACCCTCACGCCGATTGACATTGTAAAACATCTTGTAGCCACTGATCCAGCCTTGCGATTTGGCAAACTCCTGATTTTTCACCCACTCGCCGGCGAGATACTGCGCATATTTCAGCGATCCGCCATCCTTGATGAAAATGCCGGTCATGTCGGAATAGTCGCCTTGAACCACCGGCCATTCCTGCGCCGCCACCGCGCTCGGCAAGGCCATCGGGGTTGCTACCAATGCGACGCTTGCCGCCATCATGATGGTTTTGATCAATATCATTTGTCTTCTCCTGTCTGGCGCTCTCGGCAATTGAGGGCGCTTGTTTGAAAAAATCAGCGGAACTATGAGGTGAGGACACCTGCCGGCATGCCAGGCATAGCTACGGGATCGCTCAGTTTGTGGGCGCTCTCAGGCGTCCGGATCGTCTCCAACCGCCCGTATCCGGCGAGTAGGCACAGGACGACACCAACACCGACGCAGGCAACTGCGACCAAAAAAGCGACGTCATAGCCGTAGGCGTCGACAATCTGACCGTGGCCGCCCGAGCCAAGCGAGCGCGTGAGGTTGGGAATGGCCATGAAAAGCGAAAACTGGCTGGCGGCGACCAGTGGATTGGTGAGGTTCATCGACCAGGCAATGACGAGGACCGCGACCCCTTGCAAACCGCCCCAGAACAAGGTGATGTATGCCTGCATGGCTAGGGTTCCGAAGGTCCCTGCCGGAGCAAGGTAGGCTGCGACATTGGGCAGCAGCATCAGGCTTACGAAGAACAGAAGAAGGACGCGATTGTCGAAGCGCCTGCATAGCGGCCCCATTATTACCATCACGACGATTGCAACGATGAAGGTGCTGATGCTTGTGAAATTGGTGAAATCCTCGCTGCTCCAGCCCAATTCGGACACACTGAAAACAGGTCCGACGACATCGACCATACCCGCACTCGAATAGAGTACGCCGTAGCCAGCCAGAAACAGCGCGGTGCGCCATTGCACCAGCCCGCGCAGCACTTGCCCCAGAATGGGAAGAAATTTCGTATGGCCGCGGACCAGACATTCCGCCGACGCTGCGCCAGATGTCCATGGCAGAAATCGTTCGCCGGGCCGTTCGCGCAAAACGGTGACGATGATGGTCAGCACCGCAACCACCGCTGCGGCCAAAGCAGCCGCCAGCGCCACTCCGCCAGCAACGAGCGCCGCACCCGCCATGATCGCGGTGCCAGATATGCCGATTACTTGGCCGCCAAACATGAAGCCGTTGACCTTCTCGCGCTCTGCTTCGGGCAAGATGTCGATCGCCATGCCATCAACTGCGACATCGTTCACCGCGCCGCACAGATTGAAGGCAAAGGCCAGACCGGCAAGAAGCGTGATTTCGTCAGGTCCGGGCGCGACGATAGCTGTAACGAGCAATGCGGCAATCATCGCCACTTGCGAACCGACGATCCACGCCCGCCTGCGGCCCATCGGGCTGTAGCAAAAGCGGTCCATCACCAACCCGTTCACCAACTTGAGCGACCACGGCAGCATGGCAGTGGCGACAAAAAAACCAACTTGCCCGGCACTCGCGCCATTGGCGACAAGCCAGGCGGGGATCGCTGTCATCACCAATCCGAATGGCACGCCCTGCGAAACATACATGAGGAAAAAGCCGATCAGGCGCAGGCGGCTGCTTTCGGATAGCGCCGGGATCGAAGACAGCGCGCCCATCACCATCCCTCGCGGGGGTCGCATTCGGACCCAGCAGGATTTGGCACAGCGACCAATTTGATGAGAAACCGCGCCTCGTCGCTGGTGCAGTGCGACGAGGCCAGGACCTGTGACTTGTTACGCGGCGGGCGGATATCGGTGGGCGAGCGGTCCGCCATTTCTATGATTTCGACACTGACCTGATCTGCGAGGGACTTCTCAGCCAGAACCGCCGCAGACAGCACGAGCGCGGCACCTGCGATCGGCGTTCCAAGGATAATCAATCCGCTCATTCCTGTTCCCCTTTGCAACAGACACAGCTTTCCCGGCGGCGGCCGCGCGGTTTCCCGGGCCGGTCGAAAGGTCTGAAATGTGTGCGATTTCCCTGGGGTCGTTTATGCGCAAAAGCCGGGGTTGCGGTCAACCGGGGCGCGCGTCAATAAACCGTCAATAATGGTCTATCGGGCGCGGGAGGGTGCGTTAAGCAGGTCTGGCCAGCCATATTTCTCCCACGCGGCGACCAGTCCGGTGGTTTCTGCAAAACCCATGAAGTCGGGATGGATGCGGATCTGGCGGATCGGTTCAACATCAGCCCAGAGCGACATCAGCCCGACCATATTGGGCGGAGTGATCTGTGCGCCCAGCGTTTTGAACACCATCGTCGCATACCCCATCCAGATTGCAGGCCACACAATCGTGGGATCATACGGATCAGGCAGGGTCGCGTGCAGCAGGTCCAGCGTCTGGCAATATCGCGCCCGGTCTTCCTGCGATCCGCTGTGGATGCCCCTGGCCGCCATCATCCAGTACGCATCCATCGCCTCTGGCGGCATCGGCGTGGTGCCCGCTGGCGGAAAGATCACGCTGTTCATCAGCAAACGGGTCTTCTGGTAGTGCTCCACGGCAAGATCGTGATCGCCCTTTGCCCGTGTTGCAGCCGCGAGATGCAATGACGGTTGGCCAAGATCGGCTGCCCGTTGTCCCGCTGCTATTGCCTCATCAAGATTGCCGAGATTGAGATGGGCCGTGCACAGCATCATGTAATTGCGGCCATCGACAGGATCCTGATCGATCGCGGCCTCGATAAAGGGAAGCGCCTGCGCCGTTAGTCCGCAATAGAGCAGAAAAGAGCCAAGGCGGATGACCACTGCGGGGTTCTCAGGTTCCAGCTCGTAGGCCTTGAACGCCAGATCGAGCGCGCCGACGGCATCATTTCGGGTCCATTGATGAAGGCCAAGGATTGCATAGGCATGCCCCTGGTTCGGCGCGAGTTCGATGGCTTTCGTCGCGCAATCGGCCATGCGCTGCGCCTCCCCCAGCTTATCAAGGCATGGGGTGTAGACCGCTTTGTAGACGTGCGCTTCGGCCAGCGCAGTCCAGCATTCGGCAAATTCCGGCTCCAGCTCCAGCGCCTGTTCAAGCAGCCTGATGGCTGTATCGAGCACACCGTCTCCAATGGCGCGGCGGGTCAGGGCGCGGCCCTGCAGGTACAGCCCGTACGCCTCCTTGTTGCTCGTCATTCCGCGAATATCAGGTGCCGCAATTTCCAGCTTCAGCGCGGTGCCAAGCTCCTGCGTTATCGCGCGGGCAAGCTGTTTGCGGGAGGAAAACAGATCATCCTCCGTGCCCTCGTAGCTGTAGCTCCAGCTGTCGAACCCGGTCTGCCCGTCGATCAGGCGCACATTCATGCTGACATCGGTGTTGTGGCGCTGCACGGAACCTTCGATCAGATAGGTCACGTGGAGCTGATCGGCGATTTCGGGCAGGGAGAGATTGGCGTTCTTGAACTGGAACGACGATGTCCGCCCGGCGACGAGCAGTTGCGGGACCTGCCCCATCGCGGTGATCAGTTCATCCACGATCCCATCGGCAAGGTATCCCTCGTCATTCCGACTATCCTGCGAAGCAAAGGGCAATATCGCAATCCGCGTCTTGCCGCTCTGCCGATCAGCCATGATGACGCGGGATGATGCCGGGTGGCGCACCATCCAAGCATCCAGCAAGCGGTTGTGATCCGCCAGATTTCCCGCCGACTTCAATTCGGCCAGCGCGGCGCTGACCTGCGTTTGCAGGCGATGCTCAATCGTTTGACGGCGCTCCGCCAGCCATGCTTCCAGATTCTGTCCAAAATCCATCTGGTCAAGGATCTGCTTGCCACCGATCGCCGCGAGCAACTGGGTGGCCTGTGTCCATTTGCGATCAGCTAGAGCTGCCTCCAGATCAGCCAGATCCGGTTGAATACAGTCGGCCTTAAGGCTCACCCGACTGCGCGACACTTCGATCAGGTCGCAATCAGCCGCATCAAGCATCTTGCCAAGATTCAGCAGGCATTGCCGCAGGCTGGCGCGGGCCTGCGCCTCAAACCGGCCGGGCCATAGAAGTTTGCTCAGGTGATCGCGGTCAATGGCCTCACCGGGAGCAAGACACAGCATGGCGAGCAACGCACGGGCGCGACGGTTGGAGATGACAACTTCCGAACCATCGGACGCTGTAATCTGGAAGACGCCAAACAGCGACACAGTTACGCCAGCAGTGACTGCCATTACAATAGCCCGCAGGCGACCAGATTCAAACCGCAACTCCCCCTACGAAGCAATACATCATTTGTTATATCAAAGAACGGGCAAGGCACAAATCTCAATCGCGAAAACTACGCGTGGGGCCTATACAAAGGGCACTACGAACCCTTCGCGGCTCGTGGCGATCACGGCGAAGGCGGTAGTCGACTGCCCTTACTTTGCCAGCGCCTCGCGAATTTGCGCAATCGCTTCCTCGCTGTCCCACTCGTAATCCCCGGCGACGCGGAACACTTCCTTGCCGCTCGCGTCATACAGCACCGTCGTCGGCAACAGCCCGCCCTCGGCCAGCGTCACGCCCAGTTCCGTCTGCTGGTCGAGCCACGGTTCAAGCTTGGCAAAGCCTTGCTGTTCAAAATACGGCACGACTTTTTCTGCGCCCTGAATGTCCTGGCTGACGGTGATCACCCGCACCTCACCCTCCAGCTCGCTCGCCAGACGGTCGAGCAGCGGCATCTCCACCTTGCACGGCGCGCACCATGTCGCCCACAGGTTCAGCAGCAATGGCTGTCCAACCGAGGCGAGGTCCAGCGTTTTGCCATCGGGATCGGTCAGGGTCAGCGCCGGGATCGCCTCGCCCGCGCGCGTGCGGACGATCTCTCCCGATGTGGGTGGCGGAGTGGATGCGCCCGATGAACCTTGCGCGGCTTCGTCGCTCCCCGGTTGCACGTCCGCAGTGGGCGCACTATCGCAGGATGCCAACAGCAACGCTGGCGCAAGAAGGACGGGCAAGAAGCGGGACATGGCAGACTCCAGTAAGACTCACTCGAACCAGATCTGGGCCAACCAGATGTGGGGCGGACGGTTCGCCGGTGGGCCTAGCGCGATCATGCGCGAAATCAATGCCTCTATCCCGTTTGACAAGGCGCTGTGGCGCCACGACATCCTGGCGAGCGAGGCGCATGTCGCGATGCTGGCTGCGCAAGGGATCGTCAGCGCCGCCGATGCAGACGCGATCACACGCGGACTGGCGCAGATCGCGGATGAATACGAAGCCGACGGCGTGCCAGAGGACTGGGACCTCGAAGACATCCACATGACCACCGAAAGCCGCCTGACCGAGCTTATCGGCCCGGCGGCTGGGCGCCTGCACACCGCGCGCAGCCGCAACGATCAGGTCGCGACCGATTTTCGCCTGTGGGTGCGCGACGCGATGGAGCAGATGGACGCATGCCTTGCCGGTCTGCAAGGCGCGCTGGTGATGCGCGCAGCCGAACATGCCGATACGATCATGCCCGGCTTCACCCATTTGCAGACCGCGCAGCCGGTGACTTTGGGCCACCACCTGATGGCCTATTACGAGATGTTCGCACGAGACCGATCGCGGCTGTCCGATGCCCGCGCGCGCCTGAACGAATGCCCGCTGGGCGCTGCCGCGCTGGCGGGCACCGGCTTTCCCATAGACCGCGAGATGACCGCGCAGGCGCTGGGGTTTGCGCGTCCTTGCGCCAATTCGCTCGATGCGGTGTCCGACCGCGACTTTGCATTGGATTTCCTCCACGCGGCCAGCATCGCCGCGATCCACCTCTCGCGGCTGGCGGAGGAACTGATTATCTGGGCCAGCCAGCCGTTTGGCTTTGTGCGGATGCCCGACAGCCTTTCGACCGGGTCTTCGATCATGCCGCAGAAAAAGAACCCCGACGCCGCAGAACTGGTGCGCGGCCATGCCGGGCGGGTGATCGGCTGCGCCACCGCGCTGATGGTGACGATGAAGGGTCTGCCGCTCGCCTATTCCAAGGATATGCAAGACGATAAACCGCCCGTGTTCGAGGCAGCCGGCCTGATGGCGCTCAGCATTGCAGCGGCAACCGGCATGATTTCAGAGGCGAATTTCAACACCTCCCGGATGCGCGAGGCGGCCGAGCTCGGCTATGCCACCGCGACCGATCTTGCAGACTGGCTGGTGCGCACAGTCGACATCCCCTTTCGCGAGGCGCATCACATCACCGGCGCGGCGGTAAAGCTGGCCGAGAGCCGCGGTTGCGCGCTGGATGCCCTGCCGTTGGCGGACATGCAGGCGATCGACGCGCGGATCGACGCGCGGGTGTTCGATGCGCTGAGCGTGGATACCTCGGTCGCCAGCCGCGCCTCCTATGGCGGAACCGCGCCCTCGCAGGTTCGTAATCAGGTGACACGGGCAATGGATGTGCTGGGAATGGACCGATGATGCGAGTTTCGCGTTGCCTTGCGGGCACAGCTATCATCGCGCTCGGGCTGACGCTGTCGGCTTGCGGGTCGCGCTCGGTGCTCACCCCGCCCGAAGGCGCGAGCCTGCCGGTTGCCCCCTATGGTGCGACCAGCTTGGGACCGAGCGCCGAACAGACTGGCGAACAGCCCGGCGAAGCGGCCCGGCCCACGGCTGAGCAATTGCTCGAACTCGATACTCTCGCCGCGCCCGAACGCAGCGTCGAACTGCGCCGCCGATCCGAAGAACGCGAAGACGACCCGTTCGACCTCCCCCCGGAATAAAGCCGATCCATGAACCATTTTGCCTACAGAAATGGCGTCATGCACGCCGAAGACGTCGCCCTGCCGCGCATCGCGGATGAGGTAGGCACGCCTGTCTATGTCTATTCGCGCGCCACACTGGAACGCCACGCCCGGGTGTTTCGCGAAGGGCTTTCCAATGTGCCGGAAAAGCTGATTGCCTTCGCAGTCAAGTCCAACCCAAACCTCTCCGTGCTCAAGGTGCTGCAGCGGCAGGGATACGGCGCGGATTGCGTCTCCATCGGCGAGGTGCGCCGCGCGCTGGCGGCTGGCATGGCGCCCGGTACGATCGTCTTTTCCGGCGTCGGTAAGACCCGTGCAGAGCTGAGTGCCGGGCTGGAAGCGGGCATCGGCCAGTTCAACATCGAAAGCGAGGAAGAGGGGCTGGAGCTCGCGGAAATCGCCGCGGGAATGGGCCTGACAGCGCAATGCGCGCTGCGCATCAATCCCGATGTGGACGCTGGCACGCATGACAAGATCTCGACCGGCAAGGCAGACAACAAGTTCGGCGTGCCGATCGATCAGGCGGGACAGATTTTCGGCAAGCTTGCCAGTCTGCCGGGGATCAACCTGCGCGGCGTGGCGGTGCATATTGGATCGCAACTGGCCGATCTCGCCCCGCTTGAACAGGCATTCGAGAAACTCGGCACGCTGGTCACATCGCTGCGCGGAGCGGGCCATACGATCACCCACGTTGATCTGGGCGGCGGGCTTGGCGTGCCTTATCGCACAGGTGAGGTGTTCCCCAGCCCCGCTGAATATGGCGCAATGGTCGCGCGTGTGACGAAGGATTGGGGCGTTACGCTGATATTCGAACCGGGCCGCGTGATCGCGGGCAATGCGGGCGTTTTGCTGACGCGGGTGGTGCGCGTGAAGCGCGGGATCAACGATCCCTTCGTGATCGTCGATGCGGCGATGAACGATCTCGCGCGCCCGGCGCTGTATGGCGCGT
>JBBRVR010000050.1:0-21768 GCA_038246695.1 Sphingomonadales bacterium | reverse complement strand
TTACGCTTTCACCCGGCACCGAGCCAACGAACCTTCCGGTCGTGGTGCTGCCTCATGGCGGCCCGCACGACGCCGACACCGAAACTTTCGACTGGTGGGCGCAAGCATTTGCCTCGCGAGGGTATGCGGTGTTTCAGCCCAATTTCCGGGGCAGCACCAATCGCACAGATGCCTTCCGGCGCGCCGGATATGGCGAATGGGGGCGCAAGATGCAGACCGACAAATCTGATGGACTGATGGCGCTTGCCAAAGAAGGCATCGTCGATTCGAAGCGGGCCTGTATCGTCGGCGCCTCCTATGGCGGGTACGCCGCATTGGCGGGGGTTACGGTGCAGCGGGGCCTTTATCGCTGCGCGGTCGCGGTCGCTCCCGTCAGCGACATTCGCGACATGTATCAGGAGGATTACCGGGCAAGCGGACGCGACCGCACCACCAGGGTCGCGCTGCGCGAACAGCTGGGCGATCCTGCCACCTGGACCGAAGTCTCCCCATTGAAACGCGCAAGGGAGGCAGACGCACCGATCATGCTGATCCACGGCAAGGACGATACGGTTGTCCCCTACAGCCATTCGACCCGGATGGCCGACGCACTGAAGGATGCTGGCAGGCCATATGAGATTGTCACTCTGGAGGGCGAGGACCATTGGCTTTCGCTGTCATCGACGCGCCAGCAGATGCTGGAAAAAGCGGTGGGATTTGTAGAACGCTACAATCCGCCGCAATAAGGGACGCTATCGCGCGAGTCGTTCGCGCGGGGCGTGAGGGCTAATAATGTCGGATTCCGACCACGAACCGTTCGTCATCGGCGGCGAATCCATCGCACCCGGCACAGTAAAAGACGTGTCGCTTTCTGTCACGACCATGGCGACGGGGTACGATTCGTACATAAAGGTCCGGGTGATCCACGGCGCCCGGCCCGGTCCGGTGGTGTTCATCAGCGCCGCGATCCACGGCGACGAAATTGTCGGCACCGCAATCATTCAGCGCATCGCAACTTACATTACGCCCGAACAGCTTGCAGGCACATTGCTACTGATACCGGTCAGCAACATTTTCGGATTTCTGAACCACACTCGATACCTGCCCGATCGGCGCGATCTCAACCGATCGTTCCCGGGCAATTCGTCCGTGTCGCTGGCCGGCCAGTTTGCCCACGTGCTCTTTAGCGAAGTTGTGGGCCGCGCCTCGTTGGGCATCGATATCCATACCGCTGCCGTGCACCGCTACAATCTGCCGCAAATCCGGATCGCCGCCGGGAACAAACACCTGGTGGAACTGGCGATGGCCTTTGGTGCGCCCGTCATTATCGAGAGCCCTTTGCGCGATGGTTCCCTCAGGTCGCTGGCTGCTGCCAATGGTGTCGAGATGCTGTTGATGGAAACCGGTGAAGCATTGCGGTTTGACCGGCTTTCAATTGAAACTGGCGTCGATGGGATTAGGCGAGTGCTGGCTCAGATCGGCATGATCGAGGTCGATGAAAGCCTGCGCGAAGTCGGCATTCCCGCCCGCTCGAACAAGACGCAATGGGTCCGATCCCCGCGCGGCGGAGTAACGCACCGGGTGCGCAAATCGGGCGACGCGGTGCGCAAAGGCGATCTGCTGGCAGCGGTGGCCGGCCTGTTTGGCGAAGAACCGCAGGAGCTTGTCAGCCCGATCGATGGCATCATAATCGGCCACGCGACCATGCCCGTGGTCCATCAGGGCGATGCATTGTTCCATATTGCCAGCGTCGCCCACCCCGAAAAAGTTGGCGCGCGGATCGAGAGCCTGTCTGAGGCCATCTATGCGAGCGAGCCGGAAGGCTTTGCCGAAATTCTGCTGGACGAAGACGAGGTGCTTTAGGGTCAGCTGGATACTTTACAGCAAGCCGGCAAATTCCAGTGCTTCATCGACTGCCCGGCGAGAGTCCGCACTGGCGGCGACCAGCGGCAGTCGCACTTCCTCTGTGACATTTTCCATCACCCGGGTAAGCGCATATTTGACCGGCGCAGGGCTGGCATCGGAAAACATGGCATAATGCAGCGGAAACAGGCGGTCGTTCAGCTCGCGCGCTTTTCTCAGTTCGTTCGCGGCAATCGCGGTTTGAAATTCAGCGCACAAGGCCGGCGCGACATTGGCCGTTACCGAGATAGCCCCCCTGCCACCGGCAGCAGAGTGCGGAAGCCACAATTCGTCATTGCCCGATAGCTGGCAGAAATCGCGCCCGATGCCCATGCGGTGATCGGCAACCCTGCTCAGATCCCCGCTTGCATCCTTGATCGCAACGATGCGATCGGGATACTTTTTCACCAGCGCGACCACGGTTTGATCCTCGATATCGGTCACCGTCCGGCTGGGCACATTATACAGCACGATCGGCAGATCGCAGTTTTCTGCCAGATAGCTGAAATGCGCGATAAGTCCGGCCTGGCTGGGCCGATTGTAGTACGGCGCGACACAAAGTCCCGCCGCCGCTCCCGCTTTCTTTGCAAAATTCATGTGCAGCGCGGCGTTGCGCGTATCGTTGGAGCCACAGCCCGCGATCACGGGAACGCGCCCGGCCGCCTGTTCGATACAGACTTCGATCACGCGGTGATGTTCGGCATTGGAAAGCGTCGATGCCTCGCCCGTGGTGCCGCACGGGACCAATGCGGCGCTGCCCTGTTCGATCTGCCAGTCGACCAGTCTGCGAAAGGCCTGTTCGTCAAACGATCCGTCGCGAAAAGGAGTCACCAGAGCGGGAATTGATCCGCTGAACATTGCTTTATCCCCGTGTCAGTACACTTCTTGCAAGCGCGCGGCGTTTCATTGCGTCAGCATTTTTCGCTATAGGCGTTCAGCGCTTGATAAGGATCCTTTCGCCACGATGTCCCGCATGGTCAACATATTCCCGCTCAAAACCCTGTTTCACCTTGGCGCTTCGGCAACGCTTCTGGCTCTTCCGCTTGCGACCCCCTACCTGGCCCAGGTTGGCGGACAAAGTGGCGGCAGTACGATGCTTGCCCGCCAACCGACCGCGATCGATGCAGCCATCGCCCGGTGGGAATTGTTGCAGCAGAACAGCCAGCTCAGTTTTTCCGATTATGCCGGTTTCGCGCTCGCCTATCCTGATTTTCCGCTGATGTCTGTGGTGCGGGACCGTGCGGAAAAAACACTCGCCGTCGAAGCGCCCTCGCAGGCCGATCTGCTGCGCTACTTCGACGCGCTGCCCCCGCTTACCAATCCCGCACGGGCGCGCTACGCGCTGGCGCTTGCTGCAGCGCAACGACCAGAGGCTTTTGATGTTGCCCGCGTTGCATGGCGCGGCGGCGAAATGAACGAGCCTTCGGAAGCCTACATCACCGGTCTTTATTCCAACCGTCTGACAGCCGAGGATCACGCCGCGCGCATGGACGCACTGTTGTGGCAGGGCGAACGCAATGCGGCGGCCCGGCACATGGTCAATCTCGACCCGGCTCAACGCCAATTGGCGATGGCGCGGCTTGCGCTGGTCGGCGGCGCAAGCCCTGACGAATCCGGGATCGCGTTACCTTCTGGCGCGCTCAATGATGCGGGCTATGTCTTCAATTATGTAAATTATCTGCGGTCAAAGCAGCGCACGGGAGAGGCGGTCTCGCTGCTCGCCAACCGTCCCTCCTTTGCCTCGCCTGCCTTCGATCCTGAGGATCTGGTGGGCGACATGCTGGCGATTGCCCAATCGACCAGCGCATTGGACGCAGTGCGCATTGCGAGCCGGACAGACGATCTTTTTGCGCCGGGCACCGATATATCCGAAGGCTCCTTCAAACTGCGCGACCGCTACACCGATCTGATGTGGCTCGGCGGCACCAAGGCCTTGTGGGAGCTGGGCCGGGGCGATCAGGCGAGCGGGTTGTTCGAACGTTATGGCCGCGCCGCACGCACGCCCTTGACCAAGGCGAAGGGGTTTTACTGGGGTGGCCGCGCCGCCCAACAGTCTGGCAACGCGTCAGAGGCGACCCGGCTTTACGAACTGGCCGCGCAATGGCCAGACTATTATTACGGTCAGCTCTCGCTTGCCGCGCTGGGCCGCCCAATGCCAAGTTTTGCGGACCTTCCCCGCCCGGCGATTTCGGCTGAGCAACGGCGCGAATTCGATGCTCGCCCGATTTCGCAGGCCATCCTTGCGTTAGCCAGAAACCGCCGCGACTGGCGTACCGAACGCCGATTCTTTCAGGCCGTTGCCGACAACGCTCGAGACGAGCGTGAATTGCTCATGGCGCACGATCTGGCCGCGCGGGTGAACCTGCCCGAAATGTCCGTCGTGCTCGGCATGATGGCGGGTGAGCTCGGCTTTTCCGGGGTCGAGCGGATCGGCTTCCCTACGGTCGAGACGCCGCTGGTCAATGACTGGACGATGGTTCACGCGATTGGCCGGCAGGAAAGCGAATTTGACCGCACCCGCGTCAGCCATGCCGGCGCTCGCGGGTTGATGCAGCTGATGCCGGGCACCGCGCGCGAGCAGGCAGGCAAGCTGGGCGTTCAATACATGTCAGCCGATCTGATTGACGCGCCGCAATACAATATCCGGCTCGGCGATGCCTATTTCGCCCGCATGATGAGCTATTACGGCGGAGCTTACCCGCTGGCAGTGGGCGCTTACAACGCAGGTCCGGGCAGGGTAAACCAATGGCTGCGGCTGAACGGCGATCCGCGCAAGGGAGAGATCGACTGGGTCACCTGGGTCGAGCGCATCCCGGCCAATTTTGAGACGCGGTATTACATCATGCGCGTGCTGGGCAATGCGGTAACCTATTCGCACATGCACCCCGATAAGGCCGGCATGCCCCGTTCGATCAACGCCTTTTTGCCCTGAGTTGCGCATGGCAGCCGCGCCGGGTCCGCCGATCTCGCCGCAGGGCATGGCCGCTTTAAAGGCGCGCTACGATCACCTGCTGGGCAAGGAGCGGCCCGAAATCGTCGAGATCGTCAGCTGGGCGGCGGGCAATGGCGACCGCAGCGAAAACGGCGATTACCTTTATGGCCGTAAACGCATGCGCGAAATCGACCGCGAGTTGGGGCATCTGGCGCGGCGGATGAAGGTCTGCCGGGTGGTCGATCCCGCCAATCAGCCCGATCGCAGCCGCGTCTTCTTTGGAGCGACAGTCGAGCTTGCAGATGAAGAAGACCTTCGCCAGACAGTGATGCTGGTGGGCGATGATGAACAGAATGCAGGTGAAGGCCGCATTGGCTGGAATTCGCCCGTCGCAAAAGCATTGCGCGGGTCCTCAGTCGGCGATGTGCGGACAGTGAGGCTACCCGGCGGGGTTAAGGAATGGGAAGTCATGGCGATCTGTTACGATCATGTTGGCATCATCGGGCAAATATGATCAGCGCATTTGCAGCCTTTATCATCCTGCTGACGGCGCCGCTGCCGCTTTCCGCCAAAGACAGCCTCGGCGTGTATGACCAGTGGGCCGCGTTTCGCGATGCCGAGCGCCCGCGCTGCTATGCCATCGCCAAGCCGAACGGCAGCGCAGCTTCTCAAAGCTTTGCCAGCGTAGCGACCTGGCCAAAGCGGGGCATTCGTGGGCAGGTGTACATTCGGCTTGCCAGCGCCATCGCGCCCAAAACCACTATCCGGCTTGTGATCGGGGATCGGCGATTTGACCTCGCTGCTTCGGGCCGCAACGCCTGGGCCGCGGACAAGGCGATGGATGCTGCCATTATCGCCCTGATGCGCTTAAACTCTCGAATGACGGTAAGTGCAATTGCCGAGAACGGCCGTAGAATCAACGATCGGTATTCGCTCGACGGGGTGGCAACCGCGATGGATGCGGCGATTGTCGGTTGCGCTACTGCCGCGTAGCGCCCGATACAAAACGGGCCGGGAATTGCTTCCCGGCCCGCTCTGGTTTCAGTTCTGTATCGCTATCAGAAGCGCACGCCGAGACCGGCCATCACCTGATGACGGTCAAGATCGACGTTAAAGCGGTTCGTGTCTGGCAGATTGCCGTCAAAATCCACTTCGCCTTCGCTGTAGTTCGAATAACGGTACTCCAGCTTCACGAATGCGTTCTGCTGGAATGCGTATTCAGCGCCCGCACCCACACGGTAGCCGTCGAGGTCGAAATCATTGTCCGATTCGAAAGTGCCGTCATTGTTGCGGATGTTCAGTTTGGCATTGGTATAGCCGCCCTTGACATAAAGCAGCGTGTTCGGCGCTGCGTTGATGCCGATGCGCGCGCCAAGATAGAGGTCGCGGCCAGCGGACACGTTGCCAAAACCAAAACCTTCGAAATCACCGTTGTTGAATTCGACGTCCCCGGTTGAGTCGGTGAATTCCGCTTCCGGGCCGATCACGACGCTGCCCACATCGACATCGTAACCGACCGCCACGCCATAGGTGAGGCCATCGATCGACTGATCATTGTCTACGTTGACATCATCATCAACATCGCTCCCAGCGCGCAGGTTATCGTAACCGCCGACGACTTCGCCACGCAGACCGGTAAACGGCGATTCATTCTGAACCTGTGCCGCAGCCGGGACTGCAAATGCGCTCAGAGCGCCGGTGGCAGCGAATATGAGTGCTTTTTTCATTTTAAACTCCAGTAATATTATTTCGTGTTAGCCCTGTTATGAAACCCTAACGAGGTAATTTTCGGAAGGTTCCATGAACCTCAGACAACAAACAATTTTTCGGACAAGCTGACGGAATTGGCACGATCGGCCGCACGAATTCGCGCTCCTAGGCGATCATTCGTGCGCCAGAAACACTGTAAATGCTGCTATTTCCTGGCGAGTGTCACGCCAGCCCTGCGTGGCTGGTCAAACCGACCACGCGGCATTATATGCAAGGACTATCATGTCAGACACTAATCTCATGACCATTCCCGGGCAGATCGACCCGGTGCCTGTTGCGCGTGATATTACGCCGCGCGCCGATGGACGCGTGGATTTGATCGGCCTTGCCCGCCCGCGCATCGAAGAATTGTTCGCGCAAAGCGGACTTGATCGTCGGCAGGCGAAACTGCGTGCCAAGCAGGTATTCCACTGGCTGTATCATCGCGGCGTCACAGATTTTGCCGACATGACCGATATCGCCAAGACGATGCGCCCTTGGCTGAGCGACCGCTTCGTGATCGGACGGCCCATTGTGGTCGAGGCACAGCACAGCTCTGACGGGACGCGCAAATGGCTGCTCCAGACGGATGACGGCCACGATTTCGAAATGGTTTTCATCCCCGATGAAACGCGCGGCACATTGTGCGTCTCCAGCCAGGTCGGTTGCACCCTCAACTGCACGTTCTGCGCCACCGGCACCATGCGGCTGGTGCGCAACCTGACCCCCGGAGAGATTGTGGGTCAGGTGATGCTGGCGCGCGATGCTCTGGGCGAATGGCCCAAGGGCGCGATGCATGGGTTCGACGAGATCGAGGATGGCGAGGACGAGGCAGGACACTACACCGCCGATGGCCGCCTGCTCACCAATATCGTGATGATGGGCATGGGGGAACCGCTCTACAATTTCGACCATGTTCGCGATGCTCTGCACCTCGTGATGGATGGCGACGGGCTGGGCCTGTCGAAACGTCGCATCACCTTATCGACCAGCGGGGTTGTCCCGATGATGCAGCGCTGCGGCGAGGAAATCGGCGTCAATCTGGCTGTCAGCCTGCATGCGGTGACCAAGCCTGTGCGCGACGAGATCGTGCCGTTGAACAAGAAATACGGCATTGAGGAACTGCTTCAGGCCTGCGCCGATTATCCCGGCGCCTCCAACGCGCGGCGCATCACGTTCGAATATGTGATGCTGAAGGACAAGAACGACAGCGATGACGACGCGCGTGAACTGGTTCGCCTGCTGAGGCAGTTTAATCTGCCTGCAAAGGTTAACCTGATCCCGTTCAACCCCTGGCCGGGTTCCGGGTACGAATGTTCAAGCCCGGAGCGGATAAGAGCTTTCTCCAACATCGTGTTCGGAGGTGGCATAAGCGCTCCGGTGCGCACTCCACGTGGACGCGATATTGATGCCGCCTGCGGGCAGTTGAAGACCGCCGCCGAGAAAAAGAGCCGGGCGCAGCGTGACAGCGAGGCTGCACTCGCCGCGCAGCAGGCGTGAGTATCGATCCCGCTACTTTCGAATTCTACCGAACGCGCGCACCCCATTACACTCACAATTCTGCCCACAGCCATTCGCCTGCGCTTGACGCTTTTCTCGACCGGCTTGAACCGGGTGCTCGGTTACTTGAGCTGGGATGCGGCGTCGGGCAGGACAGCGCCCGGATGCGCGATCGCGGCTTTGCAATCGACGCGACCGACGGCGTGGATGCAATGGTGGCAAAGGCGAACGAACGCTTTGATCTTGGCGCGCGCACCATGCGGTTCGATCAGCTGACGGCGCGCGCGGCCTATGATGCGGTGTGGGCGCATGCGACGCTGCTCCACTGCCCGCGTGCCGCCCTGCCCGATGCACTGGCGCGCATTCACCGAGCGCTCAAACCGCGCGGATGGCATTTCGCCAGTTACAAGCTGGGCGATGGCGAAGGGCGCGATCTGCTGGGCCGTCTGCACAACTTCGCATCGTCCGCATGGCTGTTGGACCGCTATCAGAACGCCGGTTTCACGCTGATGGATCACCGCATTTATGCAGCCAAGTCCAGCGACGGAACGCAGCGCGACTGGATTGATATTATCGTGAGCAAGCCGTGAAGCGCGCCATACAAGCGATCTGCACCGGCACTGCGCGCCCTTTCAACGGCGCGGAAACCAGCGCCATTGCCAAACATCCGCGCGAAGGTGTGGTGCAATTGCTCACGCACGGTTTTGCACCCGATGAACAGGCGGACCTGCGCGTGCATGGCGGCCCGGAAAAGGCGGTGCACCTCTATCCGCTTGACCATCATGACGCATGGCGAGGCGAACTGACCGATCCCGCCGCTCTAGCCCTGCTCGATCAACCCGGCGCCTTCGGCTCTAATCTGGGCGTGCGCGGCCTGACAGAGGGCGACGTGTTCATCGGTGACCGCTTCCGCCTCGGCAGTGCCGTGATCGAGGTGAACCAGCCGCGCCAGCCCTGCTGGAAGGTCGACCATCGCTTCGGCGTCAAGGGCATGACCGCACGACTCGTCGAGACAGGACGTTCTGGCTGGTATTTTCGCGTGATCGAACCAGGCAACGTCGAGGCGAGCGATACACTGGAACGCATCGAAACGGGCGATCCCGCATGGAGCATCGCGCGCACATTCCGCACCCTGATCGCTGGCAAGGCGAACGCGCAAGAGCTTGAAGAATTGGCGCAATTGCCCCGGCTCTCCCCCGGTCTGCAACAGCGCGCCGCAGCCCGGCTGGCTAAGGCGCACGCAAACTTGAAAAACGGCTCATCGCAATAATCCATCTTTTTATCGTGCAGATGGTTTTCCGAACAAGTTGTTCATCTGCGGTTCTTGTAACATGAACGAAAGAGGTCCTACCAACTCAAAGCGTCGGAAAGGACACCACCATGAAGACTATCGCACTGATCGCCGCCACAGGATCGCTAGCCGCGATGACAGCTCCGGCCATGGCCGCAGAATTCCCCGCCACCCCGCAGGGTGCCGTCACCAGCAATTCGGTCATGATTGACGGCTTCGCATCGCCCTTCGACAGCACCATGACTGCCTCTTATCACGACAGGGACAAGCGTTATAAGCGTGGCCGCGGCCATGATCGCCATCGCGATTATGACGACCGCATCTACGATCGCGATGGCCGCTATTACGAGCCGCGCAGGGTCAGCCGCAATGACCGGGTCTGGCAGGGGAACGATGGCCGGTATTACTGCAAGCGCGACAACGGCACGACAGGTCTGATCATCGGTGCCGCTGGTGGAGCGCTGCTTGGACGCACGATCGACACGCGTGGTGATCGTACGGTGGGCACATTGCTTGGCGGCGCGCTCGGCGCTGTCCTTGGTCGCGAGATCGATCGCGGATCTGCCCGCTGCCGCTAATCCAGACAACCACATGACAAAAGCGTCGCCAATCGAAAGGTTGGCGGCGCTTTTGCTTTTGCGTGTTGTGCGATTGAAGGTGTGGAGGCGGGCTGATAGAGCGGACGGAATGGCGAGCCTCTCCTTCCGAAAAATCCTCAAATGACCCGCCCCGCGGTCCTCGTCACCGGAGGAGCGACCCGCATTGGCGCTGCCATCGTGCGCGGCTTTGCGCAGGCGGGGTGGCATGTCATTATCCATTACAGGTCCAGCGGAACAGGCGCGCAGGCGCTCGCTGACAGCCTCCCGTCTGCAGAGACGATCCAGTGCGATCTTGGCGATGGCGGCGCCGCCGAAGCGATGGTGGAGATGCTCGCCACACGCCTTCCCGAATGGCGATGCCTCATCAATTCCGCTGCGATTTTTCACTATGACGATGCAACCAAAATCGATCCCGCCACGAACCGGGATGCGATGCAGGTCAATGCAACTTCCCCGGCGCGCATGGCGCAGGCCTTTCTGAGAGGCGAATATTCGGTATCGCGACGCTGCGTAATCCAGATTACCGATATGAAGCTGGCAAATCCAAACCCCGATTTCTTCAGCTACACGATGTCGAAACACGCGCTCGCTGCGACGATTGGTATGCTCGCGATCCATTACGCGCACGATCCGCGCGCCCGCATCTATGGCATTGCGCCCGGTGCTATCCTTGCGAGTCACGACCAGACTGAGGCTGAAACCGACGTGTCGCACCGGCTCAACCTGTTGGGGCGAAAGACGCACGCGGATGAGATCGTCAACGCCGCGCTGTTCCTCGCCAATGGCGCACTCAAAAGCGGTTCGACGCTCTATATCGACAGCGGGCAGCACCTGCTCAGCCAGCCCCGCGATGTGATCTATCTGGCGCGTGGAGGGGCCACACGATGAGAAACCGGCACGCAATCAGCACTCGGCTGTGGCACTGGATCAATGCGGGCGCGCTGGTCGTGCTGTTCATGTCGGGCCTCGGTATCTCGAACGCGCACCGCCATCTTTACTGGGGCAATTATGGCTTCGACCCGGCAGATGCCTGGCTGAGCATTATCCGCTTCCCCGATTGGGCGACCCTGCCTCAACGCTACAGCCTTGCAGAGTCGCGCGACTGGCATACCACCGGCGCATGGGCGTTCGCGCTGGCGCTGCTGGGCATGTGGATCGCGATGCTGCTCAACCGTCACTTCGTGCGCGACCTCGCCGCTCCGCTGCGTGCATGGTCCCCTGCCAGTCTCGCGCACGATATCAGGGAGCATTTGCGCGGCCGGTTTGATGCCGAAGAAGCAGGTGTCAAATACAACACCCTGCAAAAGCTGGCATACGGTGTGGTCCTGGGCATATTGCTGCCGCTTATGGTCTTCACCGGCCTTTCCATCAGCCCCGGTTTTGAACCCGCAGCGCCGTGGCTGGTCGATTTGCTGGGTGGCAGGCAAAGCGCGCGATCGCTGCACTTCATCACGGCGTGGGCGCTGTTTGCGTTTTTCGTTCTGCACATCGTCATGGTGCTTTTGTCGGGGCCGCTGACGCAGATGCGCGGCATGATTATGGGCGGCGAGCTAGCCGAGAAGCGCGCGCCAGTGACCGCAGAAGAAGGAGCAAAGCCATGACCCGGATCGCACGCCGATCGGTAATCGTGGGGATCGCCGCGCTCGGCGCTGGCGCGTGTTCCAAGATTGACGGATTTGCTGATAGCAAGATCGGCACCAGCCTGTTCGATACCGCCGAAGACTGGCACCGCGTCGCGCACCGAACGCTGGCGGGACGCGAGGGTCTGGCCCCAGAATATTCGCCGGCAGATCGCTCCCCCACCTTCAAGGGCAACGGATCTCTCACCGTCGATAGCGACGCCTATCGGGCGCAACTGGCGCAGGGGTTTCCGGAATGGCAGTTGGAAGTGCGCGGGCTCGTGGATCGACCGTTGCGCCTGTCGCTCGCCGATCTGAAATCGCTGCCGCAGCGCACCCAGATCACGCGTCACGATTGTGTCGAGGGCTGGAGCGCGATCGGCGAATGGACCGGACCGCAGCTTTCGACCCTGCTCGATGCCGCGCGTGTGCGCCCCGACGCGAACTTCATCGTTTTCCGCTGCGCCGATACCCTTTATGAACGGGCGTATTACGAGAGCGTGGACATGGTTGATGCCTATCACCCGCAGACGATTATCGCGCATGAACTGAATGGGGCGCCCATCCCCGAAAAGAACGGCGCGCCGTTGAGAATGCGGATCGAACGGCAGCTGGGATACAAGCACGCCAAATACCTCACTGCGATCGAAGCAGTCGCGAGCTTTGATGCGATCGGCAATGGCAACGGCGGATTTTGGGAAGATATCGCCGAATATCAATGGTATGCGGGGATTTAACCGCAAGTATGTTTGCGGAGATTATGTATGAGTAAAACCCTCTTTTCCCGGTTTTTGGGCAAGGGCGTCACGCTGGGTAGGCTCGGCGTGGTCTTTGCAGATGGCTCGGCCCAGACCTTCGGCACGTCCTGCGCCGGCTTCCCGGAAATCGTCATCCGCTTCACCGATGAGAGGGTTCCGCGCGACATCGTGATGGATCCCCGGCTGGGCGCGGCAGAAGCCTTCATGGATGGCCGCCTACTGATCGAGGAGGGCGATGTTATGGGCCTTGTCACCCTGCTCAGAGCCAACAATCGCTGGGACAAGAGCGGCGATATTGGCCAGCCCAGCTTGACGCGCAAACTGAAGAACCGGGCGACTTGGGCGTTCGAGAAGGTGAACGACCAGATCAGCTCTCGCAGCAATGTCGCGCACCATTATGACATTGGAAATGATCTGTATGCGCTGATGCTGGATCACGAGCACTGGCAATACAGCTGCGCGTACTGGCCGCGAGAGACGATGACCCTTGCTGAGGCACAGACGGCCAAGCTCGCCCATATCGCGGCCAAACTGGCGATCGCGGATGGCAACACGGTGCTCGATATCGGGTGCGGCTGGGGCGGGATGGCGATCTTCCTTGCCCGACATTACAACGTGCGCGTGCTCGGCATTACCCTGTCGCAGGAACAGCTTGCCTTGGCCCGTGAGCATGCGGAGGCCGCAGGGGTTGCCGATCGTGTCGAATTCGAGCTGATCGACTATCGCGACCTTGCGGCACAAGGGCGGCGGTTTGACCGGATCGTGTCGGTCGGCATGTTCGAACATGTGGGCCAGCCGCAATTCATTCCGTTTTTTGAAGCGTGCGCCAATATGCTCAGGGATGATGGCGTGATGCTGCTGCACACGATCGGGCGGATGGGGCAACCGGGCACCACCGATGCATTTACGCGCAAATACATCTTTCCCGGCGGCTATATCCCTGCCCTATCGGAGACTTTGCGCGCCAGCGAGAAGTTCCGCCTGATTGCTGCCGACGTCGAGACCTTGCGACAGCATTACGCCAGGACGATCCGGCATTGGTATGCCAATTGCCTAACCCATGAAGCCACCATCACCGCACAATATGATGCGCGGTTTTTCCGCATGTGGACCTTTTATCTTGCAGGCGCGGCAACCGTGTTCGAGCATGGCAGCATGTGCAACTACCAGATCCAGTTCCTGCGCGACCGAAACGCTGTGCCGATCACCCGGGATTACATCGCGGCAGAGGAAGCACGGCTGTTGCGGCAGTGCTTGGTCAGTCGGGATACAGCCGCTGCATAACAGCCCAGTCGGCGGCGATCATCTGCTCCAGCACGTCCAGATCAACATCAGCGAGCTTGTTGAGGTAAAGGCAGCTTTTGCCCTGTGAATGCTTGCCAAGCCGCGTGAGCATGATTTCGCGCTCACGGGAGGCAAGCTCGTCGCAATATCCGCCCATCAGATACAGGGAATGCTTGGCCTTGCGCGGGCTGAACCCGCTGCGCATCCAGTGTACGTCTCGCCCGCTGGCGTAGGTGGTGCGATATTCGCCAAAGCCGATGATGCCGCCGGTCCACATCTGCGCACGCTCATCTGTGACCCGTTCAAACATTTCGAGCAGCACGCGCGCGTCGGCCTGTTTGGCAGGTGGCACCACCGTCTCAATGAATACTGCCGCCGAGACAGGCTCAGGCTTCATTTTTGCATCCGACATGGTCCGCTCCGCCCTTTGCGTCGGCCGAAGGTAAACGATTCTCACGCTTCGGTCGAGCTATGCGCCATGCCAAAGCGTGCGAAGGCGCACACATCGCAGCCGCACTCTTGCCAGCACGCTTGCATCGCAGACCCTGCCCGCATAGGTCCGCCGCGATCATTTGCGGAGCCCGAAACCCCATGTCCGATAACAAACGCCCCGATCTCAAAAAGGTTGTTCTCGCCTACTCCGGGGGCCTCGACACCTCCGTCATCGCCAAATGGCTGAGCGTTGAGCGCGGGCTTGAAGTCGTCACTTTCACCGCCGATCTGGGTCAGGGCGAAGAGATCGAACCTGCGCGGGATAAGGCACGCGCAATGGGCATCCCGGACGATCACATCTTTATCGAGGATCTGCGCGAGGAATTCGTAAGCGACTTCGTGTTCCCGATGATGCGCGCCAATGCCCGTTACGAAGGCGACTATCTGCTCGGTACGTCGATCGCACGTCCCCTCATTTCCAAACGCCTGGTCGAAATCGCGCAGGAAACAGGCGCAGACGCCATCGCTCATGGCGCGACCGGCAAGGGCAACGATCAGGTCCGCTTCGAACTGTCGGCCTATGCGCTCAATCCCGACATCACGGTGATCGCACCATGGCGCGAATGGGATCTGACTAGCCGCACCGCCCTCATCGCATGGGCCGAGGCGCATCAGATCGCCGTCCCGCAGGACAAGCGCGGAGATGCGCCGTTCTCCACCGATGCAAATCTGCTGCACACCTCTTCCGAAGGTAAAGTGCTCGAAGACCCGTGGGAAGAGACGCCCGATTACGTTTATTCGCGCACCGCTGATCCCGAGGATGCGCCGGACAAGCCAGAATACATCGAGATCGGTTTTGAACGCGGCGATGGCACTTCGCTCAACGGCGAGGCGATGTCTCCCGCAACGCTGCTGGCGGCGCTCAACGATCTGGGCCGCAGGCACGGGATCGGGCGGCTCGATCTGGTCGAGAACCGCTTTGTCGGCATGAAGAGCCGCGGCATGTACGAAACGCCAGGCGGCGAAATCTACGCGCGCGCGCATCGCGGGATCGAGCAGATCACGCTCGACCGGGGGGCCGCGCATCTCAAGGATGAGTTAATGCCCAAATATGCCGAACTCATCTACAACGGCTTCTGGTTCTCGCCCGAGCGTGAGATGCTCCAGGCCGCGATCGACCACAGCCAGACGAAAGTCACCGGCACTGTGCGGCTCAAACTGTACAAGGGGCTGGCTAGCGTCGTCGGCCGCAAATCCCCGCATTCGCTCTATTCCGAGGCACATGTGACGTTCGAAGATGATGCGGGTGCCTACGATCAGCAGGACGCGGCAGGCTTCATCAAGCTGAACGCCCTGCGCCTGCGACTGCTGGCGCAGCGGGACCGCGCGAGCGATTGAGAGGGACGTTCGCGCCGAGTCGTCCGCATCGGACGCAACAGTCCACTGTCGCCGCGCAACTTTTACGAAGGCGCAGGTATAAGTTCTTGCCGCAACAATCGCGCGCACACGCGTTTTCTCGGCGCGGATATTATCGAATGCGATGAACGGTTGAGTTGTCCACCCTCGTCCACAGCTGATCTGGGCAAAAGTGGATAACTCGCTCTTGCAACCCTTGTCGAAACGAAAATCGAGGCGCACTTTGAAGCTGTCTTCGGGGCAAGAGCCAGCGAAAAGACAGCGCCGCAAGGCACTGAAAAATCGAAGGTTTAAGACCCAGAGGCTGCGTTGACATCTGTCCGCGCGTTGTCCGAGAAACGGCATGTAGAAGGCTTCGGCACAAAGCAAGTCGGTTCGCCTGAAGAGAACGCGAAACGTGTCATCGTGAAGGACTGTAAGCCTGGTCCGCGATTTGAAGTGGGTGAACGGGTAACACCGCGAGCAAACCGAAATCACGGTCCGTGAAGGGTGAGTGGTCCCGGCTCCGCTGAAAGGGCGAAAGCTTGGCGAGAAGGGCTTCGGCCAAGAACGCCAAGGCAGCAACCCGGCAGGTGGCAGTCGGATGCCGGTGCGAGCGCCGGTGAGGACGCCGATCGCGACAATGCCCTCCGGGGCAGATCGCTGAGCAAAGCCTTCGGGCAGAACTCGGCATGATCCGCGAACGGTATGAGCCATCGGGCGCCAAGCGTGCCCTGAGGAGCAAGGAAGGCCGGTTCGCCGGTCGGAGATGCAAGACAGGGTGCCCACGCGCTGGTGAGAGTGGGGTCGGCAGCAATGCCGGCCCCATTTGCTTTTGCCGCTCGGGATTTCAGCCACCATTCCGGTATCGCCTCATCCCGGGTATAGATCCAGTATCGTTTTCCATCACAATTCCCGCCGGATTCGTTCCTGCGCCTGATGCGCTGCCTGCTTGGCTGATGGTGTGCCTGCACTCTCCCTTTGCCCCAATATCTGGACGGATCGCGGTAAACTGCCCTTCGTTCAGGCTGTCCTGAGCCCGGCTGGATTGTCACGCTGCACCCCCTTCCCCTAAAGACTTGGCCACTGGACGGGGTACAATTCGATGTTTCAAAACCATACCAAACTGACTGCGCGCTCGCCGCGTAAGGCTAAATGGCATGGCCTCGCCGGGCTCGCCTTCATGGCGCTTGCCCTGCCCGCCGGTTCAGCCAGCGCGGCCTCGGACGACGCATCGGACGATAGCGCGCAGTCCGCCCACGCCTACGCTGAAAACCTCAATCGAGGCTCGGACAGCGCGCCGGCCTTCGCCGCGCACTTCAGTTCCATCGCCGCACCGGTTGGCACCGAAGCAGCCGCACCGGGCGCCGTCGACCTTTCGACGTTCGAGCCTCCGGTCGAAGCCGAAGAGGCCGGACGCAGCCTTGGCACAGGCATTGTCTCCTATTACGGTCGCCAGTTCCACGGTCGCCCCACCGCCAGCGGTGAGCGGTTCGACATGAACGCGATGACCGCCGCTCACAAGACGCTGCCCTTCGGCAGCAAAGTCAGGCTCACCAATCCCAGCAATGGTCGCACCGTCACCGTGCGCATCAACGATCGCGGGCCGTTCGTACGGGGCCGCATGATCGACGTAAGCCGCGCCGCCGCGGAGCAGCTCGGCATTGTCGGGCGCGGACATGGAACCGTTGAGCTTGAGATGATGGGCGGCTGATCCAGCCCGCTCAATTCATCGCAGGCACGGCACGGTTGAAACAGCTGGCACAGTGTCCTGGGGCAGGAAACCGCTTCCCTGGCTCTGGCCCAGCCCCCTCTCCCTCTCTGGGCCCTGCCTAACCGTCCCGTCCATCTTCGCATGGCCTGCCGCCCTGATCGGGCGTCACCGTGCCCACAAACTCGATCTCGGGTTCGGACAGCAAATCCTCTATCGCCTGATCGAAGCCCACGCAGGCATCGTTCACCTCGCGCGTGCGCGCCATCCGGTCGAGCCGCCCAAGATGCGCCAGCAACAGCCGCGCATCATAGCGGCGCCGCAGCGCCACCTCCTCCCCGTGATAGAACACCTGCTCCTCCACCCCGTTCAGCGCGCGGTCGGCCAGGACCGCCTCCACCTGCGGGCGGGCCAGCACCGGCGCTGCATCCCACAACCGGCGAAAGCGCGGGCACGCGCGCCGCATCCGATACACGGTCGTGCGGCCCACCCCGGCATAGCGCGCCGCCGCCCCCACATTGCCCCAGTTGGACAGCGCATCGAGGAAATCGGCCTGCGCATCGCGAGTGAATTGCTGCGGCGCGGCCAGTGTCTGGTCGATTGTAACGGGGACATTATCGGACATGAGGGCGTGCTTCGGCATTTTTGGGAGCAGCCCACCTATACACTTGTTCGCGTGTAGGAAAATGCGGGGCAGCGGCAGCGCCCGCCTCGGTCACTCAATCGCCGGACAGGGCCCGGCCGCGTGCAGGAGGCGCAACCTTCTCCCCTTCCGCCTGCGGGAAGTCGAAGACGGCGCAAAGCGCCAGCGGCCGGGGGTGGGCAACCTTCTCCCCTCCCGCTTGCGGGAGGGGCCGGGGGTGGGCGCGGCAAAGAACCCCACCCCACCCCAGACAAAAAACCCTACCAGATCCCCACAACCCGCGTCCCCAGCACAACGCGCTCATTATGCAGCACTCGCTCGCGCAACTCAGCCGTAGTCCGAGCAATCCCGCCCTCGACCGCCGCATTGGCAGGCGCGACAACAAGCCGCTCCCACTCGCTGATATGCTGACGAGTGGGCTGGTCATTGGGATGGACAGGCGTGTTGGAGACAGGCGGGAGGTGAGAGGTCTTGGGCATGGTGGCTCCTGTGTTTGAGGAGCGGGGGTAATTATGCATATTCCGCTGTGTAGGAAAGTTATTCCGACCGCCCGGCACGCGAGCCGCACATTGCCATGATGCGAAAGCCGCTCGCAGAACTGGGCCTGCTTGGCGGGAGTAAGGAGCGGCGCGGACGGCCTAGCGCAGGGTCCCCGCCGCCCTCGCTTTTGTGGAGGACGGGGAGCTGGTGGTGGTGCGGGGTTCGGAGAGACATAGGCGGACTCGCTGCTGGCTGAAGAGAACCGCGTAGCGAGGCATGGATTGGGGGGTGTAGGCAAGAATCTGGTATCTCAAAGCATGTCCCCCTTGCGCCCACCGGCTACAAGTGATTCAATAGATGATGGACAAAAATCAACCAACCGACTCAGCAGACGAATTTCGAGAGTTCATCTCGGATCGAAAATTCAAAACGATACTGGCAGACCCACCATGGCGATTCAAGAACCGTAGCGGCAAGATGGCACCCGAGCATAAGCGGCTCGCGAGATATGAGACAATGACTCTGGATGATATCTGCAACCTGCCGGTTGAAGCGGCCGTTGAGGACACTGCCCATCTCTACCTCTGGGTTCCCAACGCCCTTCTTCCAGATGGTCTGAAGGTTATGGAAAGTTGGGGCTTCACTTATAAATCGAATTTGATTTGGCATAAAATCCGGAAAGACGGCGGTCCCGATGGCCGAGGCGTTGGATTTTACTTTCGTAACGTAACTGAAGTCTTGCTTTTCGGGGTCAGGGGCAAGAAGGCGCGAACTCTCAAACCAGGTCGCTCACAAGTGAATTTTGTAGCTACGCGCAAACGAGAGCATAGCAGAAAGCCAGATGAATTTTACGATCTCATAGAGTCGTGTAGCCCTGGCCCACGTCTGGAAATGTTTGCAAGAGGCAATCAAAGTGGCTGGACCTCTTGGGGTAACCAAGCGGAAGACTATGACATTAGTTGGAAAACTTATGATTATAATAGCGCAGATTGCGCTAGTATAGCGGCAGAGTAGTTGATGGCGTTTGCATTTCCATGATTAAAGAGCCAAGCGACTGGTATCCGGGTAGCTTCACGAAAAATTTTTCGTGGGGCCGAAGCTCCGGTTTACGACGTTTACACGAGGCAATAAACATCTGCTTCGATGGGGATTTAGCGCCGGTCCCGCGCGCGCTTGCCATAGAGCGTTTGGAGTCTAAGGGGTTTGTCTGGCATATTCCCCTCAATTTCTTTTTACTGAATGAAATCGTAGAAGGTGAAAGCCACCTAGTCATAGACGAACTTGTTAACCAATCGTTGAATTTTACACACTCCAAATCTTTTGATAAGATTGCTATTACTGCTTTTAACAACAGTTTTGTTGGAAGTTGGAAGGGAGCGCAAGATTGGCAGTCGCGCCCCGCGCCATGGGCATACGATTACATAAGGCAGGTAGTCGCGACAGACGGGAAGTGGGTTGCAGATTCGATTAGTGCAGACAAGATCGAACGCCATATAATAAATTCTGGTCGATATAGGGCCGAGGACGCGCGAAAGCTCTCGACCAATCTGAATTTTCTCTACAAGATCGCAGATCTGAAAGAGCTAGAGGAACCTAAGATCGAAAGATGGTGGGTAGACTCTCTTTTTCTGATTTTAGATAGGTCGTTTGCTGAGAAAAAGGCCAAGTTTGAACCGACAACAATGCAGCAGTTGGTTATTCAATCAGGATTTCTCGAAATTTCAGGAGCACGCCACAAAAACAAAGATCTAGCGGTCGCGCCACTGTCTACTTTATATTGGGCTTGTGGAGGGCCAGCGCGTTGGTCTCAGCAAGCCGTGCGGGAACGACAGGAAACACTTCTTAAGAATATTGGTTGGTTTGCCAATTCAGAAGACCCGTTCTTCGCGATCTATGATCATGACCCGAACGTAATCAAGGTAATACCGAGAGTCTGCGCGATGCTCGCAAAGAATTTGGCGGATTTTCAAGAGATCGATGCAGATGAGCTGATCGACTGGGATCCGATAGCTTACATTCGCCGGAAGACCAAAGATGCACTCGATTCGTTGAAAGCCAAAGGAATCAGGCCCAACATGAGTGCAGACGACCTCTTAAAAATCACGAGAAGCAAATGACCTACATTGATACGAATGTTATAATCGATATTCTCGATGACGAGTCGGTTAGGCAAGCATCATGCCAAGCACACCTTGAAGATGCTTTGGCTCAAGGTCCCGTTTTTATCTGCGATTCTGTATATGCTGAAACGTCGATTGGAATGGTATCGAAGGAAGAACTCGACGCCGCGCTTGATGCGTTGAAAATTAGTTTGACCGCGCCGAGCAGAGAGACACTGTTTGCTGCTGGTCGTGCTTTCAAGCGCTACAAGGATGAGAATGAAGGTCCAAAAAACAATGTTTTGCCAGATTTTTTTATCGGCGCACAAGCGTTAGAAGATGGCATGCCGTTAGTTACTTCTGATTATAAAAGAATGTGCCATTACTTCGCAGACCTTCAGGTAATCATTCCAAAGTAGACAAGCTTTCTGACAGCCTACCCTTCCCTCACTTCCCCAACATAGCCTTCAAATAGTGCCCCGTAAACGACCGCTCCACCTCGGCCACCTCCTCCGGCGTGCCCTCGGCCACAATCTCGCCGCCGCGCACGCCGCCGTCGGGGCCGAGGTCGATCACCCAGTCGGCGGTCTTGATCACGTCGAGGTTGTGCTCGATCACCACCACCGAATTGCCCTGCTCCACCAGCCGGTGCAGCACTTCGAGCAGTTTGCGCACATCCTCGAAATGCAGGCCTGTGGTCGGCTCATCCAGGATATAGAGCGTCTGACCGGTGCTGCGGCGCGCCAGTTCCTTGGCCAGTTTCACCCGCTGCGCCTCTCCGCCTGACAGCGTCGTCGCCTGCTGGCCCACCTTGACATAGCCGAGGCCGACCTCGTTCAGCATCCGCATCTTTTCCCGGATGGAGGGCACGGCCTTGAAGAATTCTTCCGCATCCTCGACCGTCATGTCGAGCACGTCGGCGATGCTCAACCCCTTGAACTTCACCTCCAGCGTTTCCCGGTTGTACCGTTTGCCGCCGCATTCCTCGCACGTGACATAGACATCGGGGAGGAAGTGCATCTCGATCTTGATCAGGCCATCGCCCTTGCACTGTTCGCAGCGCCCGCCCTTCACGTTGAAGCTGAAGCGGCCCGGCTTGTACCCGCGCGCCTTGCTTTCGGGGAGGCCTGCAAACCAGTCGCGGATCTGGGTGAAGGCGCCGGTGTAGGTCGCCGGGTTCGATCGCGGGGTGCGGCCGATGGGCGACTGGTCGATCTCGATCACCTTGTCGCAGAACTCCAGCCCCTCGACCGCGTCATGCTTGCCCGCGATCACGCGTGCGCCGTTCAGCACACGGGCGGCGGAGGCATACAGCGTGTCGATGGTGAAGGTCGATTTGCCGCTGCCCGAAACGCCGGTGATGCAGGTGAAGGTGCCGAGCGGGATGCTGGCCGT
>JBBRVR010000049.1:0-22269 GCA_038246695.1 Sphingomonadales bacterium | reverse complement strand
CGATTTGCGGGTGGCAGTAAGTGCAGCCGGGAATCGAGTTGCGGTCCAGCGGGTGTGGCTGGACATCGGTGTTGCCAAGTTCCTGCGCGATGGCCTCGGCGCAGGTCACGCCTTCGTGGCTAGCCTTGTGCGCCAACCACGGTCCTGGCGTGCAGTCACCTATTGCCCACAGCCCTTTGGTCTTCGTGCGGCCATAGGGATCGATCTGGATAAAGCCGCGATCCATTATGACGAGCGGTTCAAGTCCGATATTCTCGGTATTGGGCTGGATCCCGATGGCGGTAATGACGTGGCTGAATTCGCTCGTTTCGGCGCGTCCGCTCTTGTCCTTGATCGTTGCAGTCACGCTATTGTCGCTGACCTCAAGACCGTCAACGCCCGCGCCGGTCATGATGGTAACGCCCTGCTTGGTCAGCGATTTTTCGAGGAAGTTGGAGACGTCCGCATCCTCTACCGGCACGATCCGATCGAGCATTTCCACCACCGTCACATCGACGCCCATATCGTTGTAGAAGCTGGCGAATTCGATCCCGATTGCGCCCGATCCGATGACCAGCAGCCTGGTCGGCATTTCGGGCGGGACCATCGCGTGGCGATAAGTCCACACGCGCTTTCCATCAGCGGGCGCGAACAGCAGGTCACGCGCGCGCGCGCCGGTGGCGACGATGACGTGAGCGGCGGAAAGTTCCTCTTCACCCTTATCGGTCTTGACCAGCAGTGATGTTGCGCCGGTCAGCCGCCCCTCGCCCAAGTGTACGGTGATCTTGTTCTTCTTCATCAGGTGCCCGACCCCCTGATTGAGCTGTTTGGCAACGCCGCGGCTGCGCTTCACGATGGCGTCCAGATCCGCCTCGATCGTGCCCGCAACCTTCAGGCCATAGGAAGCGGCGTTGTCCATGTAGTGCTTGATCTCGGCGCTGCGCAACATCGCCTTGGTCGGGATACAGCCCCAGTTGAGGCAGATGCCGCCGAGGTTCTCACGCTCGACAATGGCGGTCTTCAGCCCCAGCTGTGCACAGCGGATCGCCGCAACATAGCCGCCGGGGCCAGAGCCGAGCACGATCACGTCGTATGTCGTTGGCATTGAACTTTATTCCTTTTCGATCTCAGTTGGCCTGATGATCCAGATCCATCCCAACACGGCATAGACAATCGCTGCGACCACGCTGGGGAAGCCAAGGATCAAAGCGCCCTCTCCATCACCGAGCGCGAAACTCGCCAGAATCAGCATCACGCACACCAAAAGCGTCAACGTAACCATAGCCGCTGGATTTCCGACCAGGGCTTTTCCCGAGAGAAAGTAAACGAGCACAGCGATCGGGAAACCAACGCCGTAGCTCCCGATAAGTGCGATTGGGAAATAAGCGCTCTGATTTCTGTCGAGCCGGATGAATCCCTCGCTGGGTATCGCGCCAGTCATCGCCAGTGTTACCACGGTAAGCCATGATACGATTGCCGCCGCCAAAGCAATCCCTGCGAATTTGCCGATGACAGCCAGATTCACACGACCAACCCGATCGGGTTCTCGACAAGCGATCGGAACTGGCCCAGCAGTTTCGCCCCGTCTACCCCGTCAATCGCGCGGTGATCGAAACTGCCCGTCGCGCTCATCACGGTCGCCACCTGCACGGCACCATCGACAACATATGGCCGCTGTTCGCCCGCGCCCACCGCCAGGATCATGCCTTGAGGCGGGTTGATGACCGCATCGAATTGCTTGGTGCCGAACATGCCGAGGTTCGACAGCGACACTGTGCCGCCCTGATATTCGTGCGGCTGCAGCTTGCCATCGCGCGCCTTGCCGGCCAGATCTTTCATTTCGGAGGAGATTTCGGCCAGCCCCTTGCGCCCGGCATCGCGGATGATGGGAGTGATCAAGCCAGTGGGCGCGGCCACTGCAACCGATACATCCACACGGCTGTATTGATGCATCACTTCGCCCTGAAAGCTGACATTGCACTGCGGTTCGCGCTGCAGCGCACGAGCCAGCGCCTTTATGATAAGGTCGTTGACGGAAAGCTTCACCCCATCCGCTTCAAGCGAAGTATTCAATTCCCCCCGCAGTTTCAGCAGCGCGTCGAGCCGGACATCGACGGTAAGGTAGATGTGCGGCACAGTCTGCTTCGCCTCGGTCAGGCGGCGGGCGATAACCCTGCGAACGTTGTTGAGCTTTTGCGTCTCGTACGGCGCATCGTAATCGTTGGCGGGTGCAGGCTGCGCGGTTGTGGATTGGGCGGCCGCGTTGGTCGCAGGAGCCTGCGCAGGCTGGTACGCGGGGGTTGATGATGCCGGTTCGAAGTTCTCGATATCCGCCTTGATTATGCGGCCATTGGGGCCCGTACCGCTGACCTGCGCAAGATCGATATTCTCTTCGCCCGCCATCCGCTTTGCGAGGGGAGAAGCGATGATGCGATCGGTATTGGTCGGGGGGGTCCCGCTGCCGCCCAGCGCTGCCTCGACATCTTTCTTGATGACCTTGCCCTTGGGTCCAGAGCCATCCAGCTGCGCAATGTCCACATCATTTGCACTGGCAAGACGGCGCGCCACAGGCGTCGCCTTGGGCGATTGCGTCGATTCGTTTAATGGAGCTGGCGACGGGTTAGGTGCGGGCGTCTGAGCGGCGGGTTCAGCAACAGTTGCGGCAGGCGCTTCGATATCGCCAACATCCTCGCCCTCCTCTGCCAGCAACGCGATGACCGTGCCGACCTTCACGTTCTCGGTTCCCGCTTCGATCAGAACCTTGGCCAGAATGCCCTCGTCCACGGCTTCGAATTCCATCGTTGCCTTGTCCGTCTCGATCTCTGCCATGATGTCGCCAGAGCTGATCTGGTCCCCAACCTTGACGAGCCAGCTGGACAAAGTCCCCTCCTCCATCGTCGGCGAAAGGGCTGGCATTTTGAGTTCAATCGGCATTTTGAGTTCGATCCGATAGCAGCACTGAGAGCATTATGTTGACGCTAGTGCTCTGGCGAATTCAGCGCCGCGCGGCAACCCATTGCACGGCGTGGTGCCCGCAGATTTTGACATCGCGCCCATTTTAGTGACAGGCGTAACGGCATGAGGACGTTTCTGGTCATCACCGATGAAAGCGAAGAGGCCCGCGCGGCTCTGCGGTTCGCGGCCCGGCGCGCGGTTTCTGTTGGCGGAGCGGTGCATGTTCTTGCGCTGGTGCCCCAACAAAGCTTCAGCGCATTCGGCGGGGTGCAGGCAACGATCGAGCAGGAAGCGCGCGACCGGGCCGAGGTGCTGGCGCACGGCGTCGCGGGCAATCTGTTCGCGGAAAGCGGGATCATGCCGACCATATCGGTCGCAATCGGCAACGGTACAAAGATCGTGACCGAATTTCTTGCCGATCACGCTGAGGTGGCAGCGTTGGTTCTGGGCGCGGCAAAGGGCAGCAATCCCGGCCCGCTGGTGCTCCACTTTTCAGAGCATGCAGGGGAGCTGGCCTGCCCGCTTTACGTCATTCCGCATGACTATGACGAGCAGGACAGCCACCACGAAGCCTGAGCCTAAAAGTGGTTATCAGGTCAGCGTGCCACGCACCGGATAACCGTTTTCGAGCACGTAATCGATGCCCTCCAAAAGCTGGTCTAGCGGCGGGCGCGTGAAGGGTGCGTTCTGCACGCTGGCGAAGTATAGCTTGCCATCGGGGCGCACCAGAAACAGGCCGGGTTCGGAAAACATCTCCGGCTCCTCGCTGTCCGGTCGGCCTTGCGAGATATACAGGCCCCATTGCCGCGCTGCATCTTCGCTGAGATCGAAAGCGAGCGGCACATCGCCCGTGGTCCATTCCTGATCGACCACCATCGCGCGTTTCTCTTCATCCATCGAGATCGCGGCGACATTAACGCCGCGCTTCGTGAATTCATCGAGTTTGCCTGCAAGCTCTTTCAGGTAGCCGCGGCAAATCGGGCAGTGTTTGCCGCGGTAGAATACCAGCAGGGTGAAATTGTCCGGGTTCTGCTTTGAAAGGTCATAGCGCGCGCCAATGGTGAGCGGCAGGTCGAGCGCGGGAACTTGATGATCGGGTTTGAGCAATGTGCTTCTCCTTTGCACAATCAATGCTCGCACCGCTGCTTGCGTTCCTATCTCGTTACCGCCCCTTGCGGCCCTGATGCCGGATATTGCCGGGACGGCCGCGTTGTCCGGATTTGAAACTTCCGCGCTTTGGACCGTTCGGTCCCCGGTCACGCCGCTCCTCTTGCCTGCCTCCCCGCGTTTCGATGGGGTTGCCATCGCTGTCCACGGGCACGAACTTGAGCGCCCCTGTCAGGGCGTTTGCCTCTGCCAACTGCAGTTTCAGACGGTCTCCGGCAGAATAGCGCGTGCCGCTGCTCTCCCCGATCAGCGCCTGTGACGCCTCATCGTGGCGGAAGTACTCGCGGCCCAACGTCGAGACAGGGACCAGCCCGTCGCCGCCCATTCCCACAATAGTCGCGAAGAACCCAAAGCCCTGAACGCCGGTAATGCGGGTGTCGAACACCTCCCCCACGCGGGCCGAAAGCCACGCTGCGACATAGCGGTCGATCGTGTCGCGCTCGGCCTCCATCGCGCGCCGTTCAGTCTGGCTGATCGCGTCCGAAACCTGCTGCAAACTGCTGCGATCGCGGTCCGAAAGGCCCGTCGTCGGCGGGATCGAACCTGCGGGCTTGGGCTGTTCCAGACCATAGGCATCGACCAGCGCACGATGCACGAGCAGATCGGAATAGCGCCGGATCGGCGAGGTGAAATGCGCATAGGACGCCAGCGCCAGCCCGAAATGCCCGGCATTGGCAGGGCCGTAATACGCTTGCATCTGGGTGCGCAGCACCGCCTCCATCACCTGCGCCCGTTCCGCTTCGTCGGTCACGTCTTTCAACATGCGGTTGAACAGGCTGGGGGTCACCACCTGCCCCAAAGCAAGTTTGCGACCCATCGTCGCCAGATATTCACGCAGCGCGATCAGTTTTTCGCGGCTCGGTGTTTCGTGTATCCGATAGACGACCGGGGCGGTCTTTGCCTCCAGCGCCTGCGCAGCTGCGACATTGGCGGCGATCATGAAATCCTCGACCACGCGGTGCGCATCGAGCCGTTCGCGGATCGCGATCTCGGCAATTTGCCCCTTGTCGTTCAGCACCACCCGGCGTTCGGGCAGCTCCAGTTCCAACGGATCGCGGTGCTCGCGCGCGGAAGCCAGCAGTCGCCATGCGGCCCACAGATGCTGGAGAAATTCAGGCGCGTCACCTGCATCCATGCGCGCCTGCGCCTCTTCATAGGCGATATTGTGATGGATCCGCACCAGCGCGCGAGTAAACCGATGCTTCGTTACCTTGCCGTCGGCATTGATGTGCAGGTGGCAGGCCATTGCCGCGCGATCCTGCCCCTCTTTCAGCGAGCAGACATCGGCAGACAGCACTTCGGGCAGCATCGGCACGACGCGGTCGGGGAAATAGACTGAATTGCCGCGCTTCCTCGCCTCCCGGTCGAGCGGGGAGCCGGGGCGGACGTAAAAGCTTACATCCGCGATTGCGACGACGGCGGAGAAGCCGCCCTTCCCGTCAGGCTCCGCCCAGATTGCATCGTCATGATCGCGCGCGTCGGCCGGATCGATTGCGACGATGGGCAGTGCGCGCAGGTCTTCGCGTTTGCTGTGCGACAATTCGAGTTTTGCAGAGCGATGCGCCTCTTCGATCACCTCGTCGGGGAACACCTGTGGGATGCCGTGCTTGGCTATTGCGATCAGGCTGAACGCGCCGGGGGCGAGCGGGTCGCCATAGACTTCGGTCACGCGCATGCCCGCGCGCTCGGAACGGCCCGTGCGCTCGGCCAGCACCAATTGCCCTTCCTCGGCAGCTCCGAGATCGCTGATACGCGAGGATTGGCGGACGCGTTTATCGACGGGGGCGAGCCACGCCTTGCCGCTCTTGTCCACCTCGACGACGCCCAGCAGCCCTTCGGTGCGGGCGGGCAGTTTCTTCATCGGATGCCCGATCCAGCCATTTTCGCCTTCCTCGGTGCGGGCCAGCACCCGGTCGCCGCGCCTCAGGGCGGGGGTGCGTCCTGTGGGCTTCTGGCCGCCCTTGCCTTTTGGCGGCTTCATTTCCTTCAACGTTATCCGTGGCGGTTCGCCCGGCGCCTCGGCATCCCAATCGTCAGGGATGGCCACCGGCTCCCCATCCTCGATATCGACGACACGCAGCACCGTAACCTTGGGCACGCCACCCATGCGGTGATAGGCGCTTTTCTGCCCGTCGATCAGGCCTTCCTCGGCCATGTCCTTGAGCAGCGCCTTGAGCGCGATTTTCTCCTGCCCCTTCAGCCCGAACGCCTTGGCGATCTCGCGCTTGCCGGCGAGAATATCGGAGGACTGGATGAAGTCGAGCACTTGGCTCGGCGTGGGCATGCCTTGGGGCAGCTTGGGAGGTTTGGCCATCAATGTCCCCTAGCCCATCAATCTCGTCATTGCGAGCCGAAGGCGAAGCAATCCATTGCGAAACGCGGAACGCTCTGGCTTGCCGCGTCGCCTCCGGCTCCTTGCAAGGACGAGGATGCTATTCCTTCCCCACCGGCTCAAACGCGCCGCCGGGCACCGCGCTGGAGACAGGCGAGCAATATTCGCCCGCACAGGCCGATACGCCGAACATCCAGTCATCGCCGCGCAAGGGAACCTGCATTTCGATTTCACTGACCGGCTGCACTTCTGTCTCATCGGTGATCAGACCACTCCAATCTTCACCCATGCTTCCCGATGGATTTTCTGAGCGCCAGTAGGCTTCATCAGGACGGCGAACATGGATTTGGTACCTTGGCGCGCCCACTGTAAGCCAACTCAACATTGTATCCACCCGCACCGCTGCATCCACCGTCACCTTTGGCGGCATTGGCGCGCGGGCGAGCGCGTCAAGCGCGCGCACATTGAGCCGCGTTACGCCCGCGAGGTAGGCGAAGTCCACCTCCTCAATGGTGTCGCCATAAACCACGCCGTCCTCTGTGCGCAGGTCTTGATGCTGGTGGTCGTAATCCTCGACCCCCACCGAAAAGCGGATCGCGGGGTAGCCTTTCTGCAAGAACGGCACCTGATCCCCGCCGCGGCCCATGCGGTCTGTCCGCCAGATTTGGCGAACCTGCATTTCTTCCGGCTGCTTGGCCGCCAGATCGGCGACCCAGCGCGACAGGTTGCGTGAAGGCGTATCGTTCTCGCCCCCGAACCTCGTCTGCGCGGCGCGCAGCGCGTCAGTCAGATCGGCGCGCGGGCCTTCGGAAAACACGCGCACGACCTTGGGCTCGCAATAGCCATCCTTGCCACAGGAATTGCCGACGATGTCGTTGTTGAGCACCGCCTTGACGGTAAAGCCTTGGGCCGACGCCCATTCGGCGAGGATACGCCCACCGTACAAACCCTGTTCCTCGCCCGAAAGAAGCGCGTAGATGATGGTCGTCGGATATTGTGTGCCGGAAAGAATCCGCGCGGCTTCAAGCACCAGCGTGCTGCCCGAGCCATCGTCATTTGCGCCGGGGGCGTCGCTGGTGAAATCGAGCGGGCCGGACACGCGGCTATCAATATGCCCCTGCACGATGATGACTTCGTCAGGGCGCTCACTCCCGCGCTGGATCGCTACTGCGTTGCGGATGAGAGTTGGGGCAGGAATGCGGCGACCATCGGCCTCGATGGTCTGGCCGACCGCCTGCACATCCAGGCAATTATCGCACTTCGCGCTGATGCGGCCAAACTCGGCGAGCGCCCAGTCAACCGCTGCCCCGATGCCGCGCTTTGGATCCGTCTGGGTGGACAGGGTGTGGCGCGTGCCGAACCCGACCATCGTGTCCATATCCGCGCGCAGCCGATCCTGAGAGACTTCAAGCGCCGGATCGGCTGGCGTCTGGGAGTGGTTATCGGCGGCGAGCGGCGATGCAAAAACAGCGGCCAGCAGTGCAAGACGTTTGATCATATCAGCGGTTTTGCGGTTTTTACGCGCGAAGGCAACTCCTGTCGTGCCGCAACACCGCAAGATCACTCAGTAAGCGCGCGCAACCAATATCCGTTCGACCGCCGGTTCGCCGATAAAGATGCAGGTGCCGGTCGCGGGCTCGGAGCCGCGCGGGACGTTGCGGATCGTCAACTGGAGCGATTTCAGCCGCTCCACCACGGCAGTCAACGCCTCGCCTGTGGGCTTCGACCACTCGACCTCGACCCACCCGGGATACTTGCTGCCGTCCTTGAAATGGGCGACGATTGCATCCCAATGCGTGATGCCGCGCGTGATATTGGCATCACGGCGATCGGACGCTTCCTTGAACAGCGACCGCTGAATATCCTTGAGCGTGGCGGCGGCATCTTCGAGAAAGTAACCGCGTTCCGGAAAGATGGTCGCCAGTTTGCCGGTCTTTTCATCCCACAACCTGTCGCGGCGGGTCATTGCGACCTTGCCGTTCTCCATATCGCGCGGGCCGACCTCGACGATAATAGGAGCGCCTTTGCGGACCCAGTCCCACCGCTTTGTCGCGGCCTTACCCGGCGACTTATCCAGCAGCACCCGGATCGGCTCTCCCATGCAGGCCTGCTTTGCAAGCCCGGCGCGCAAATCGTCGCAATAGGCCAGCAGCAAATCGTCTTCGGGAGTGTCTCGCAGCATTGGCAGAATGATGATCTGATACGGCGCGATGCGCGGGGGCACGCGCAGCCCGTCGTCATCGCCGTGGGTCATGATTACGCCGCCCACAAGCCGGGTCGAGGTGCCCCAACTGGTCGTATGGCAATATTGCTGAGAGCCTTCGCGGTCCTGATACTGGATGCCCGCCGCGTGCGCGAAATTCGTGCCGAGATAATGCGAGGTCCCAGCCTGCAACGCCTTGCCATCCTGCATCATCGCTTCGATCGACCAGGTTTCGTCCGCACCGGGGAAGCGTTCATTCTCCGGCTTTTCTCCGGCAATTACCGGCAGGGCAAGGTCTTCTTCGGCGCAAGCACGATACATTTCCAGCGCGCGTTGGGTTTCCTCCATAGCCTCTTCGCGGCTCGCGTGTGCAGTGTGGCCCTCCTGCCAGAGAAATTCACTGGTGCGCAGAAACATACGGGTGCGCATTTCCCAACGCACCACGTTGGCCCACTGGTTGAGCATCAGCGGCAGATCGCGCCATGACTGGATCCAGCGCGCCATCGCATCGCCAATGATAGTTTCCGATGTCGGACGCACCACCAGCGGCTCTTCCAGTTTCGCGTCGGGATCCGGGATCAGCCCGCCCTTGCCATCGGCAATCAGGCGGTGATGGGTTACGACTGCCATTTCCTTGGCAAAACCTTCGACATGCGCGGCCTCACGTTCGAAATTGGCAAGCGGGATGAACAGTGGGAAATAGGCATTCTGAACGCCCGCCGCCTTGATCCGGTCATCCATAAGGCGCTGAATTCGCTCCCAGATGCCATAGCCCCAGGGCTTTATCACCATGCAACCACGCACGCCCGACTCCTCCGCGAGATCGGCCGAGCTGATCACTTCCTGATACCATTTGGCGAAATCGTCGTCGCGCTTGCAATTGAGCGCATGGCGGATGTTGGACACTAGGCTTGCCGTTCCCGAAACAGTTGGAGTTGCCCATCAGCGCGCATGGCGATCACCCGGCGCAACGCATGGAAGGCGCGAATACTGGCTATTTACTGAGTTCGTCCAGCTTCTTTTGCATTGTCGCCATCTGCTCTTTCAGCACCGCAATCTCGCTCTTGTCGGCGATGGGCGCAGGCGCCGGCTTTTCAACCTTGGGTTCCGCCGAGCGTTTCTTGCCGGGGATGAAAGTATCGGCTGCCGCGCGCATCACCGCCAGGTTCGTTTCATGGATCGCAGCGAGCGGCCCTGCCGACCATCCCTTTTCAAAGGCATCGCGAATGTTGGTCTGGTTGTGCCGAAAATTGGTCATGGTCGCCTCAAGGTATGAAGGCATAAGCGCCTGCATCGAATTGCCGTACATGCCAATCAACTGGCGCAGGAAACTGACCGGCAGCATATGCCCGCCATTGGACTCCTCATCCATGATGATCTGGGTCAGGATCGAATGGGTGATATCGTCACCGGATTTGGCGTCCAGCACCTGAAAATCGACATTGGCACGCACCATTCCCGCCAGATCCTCGAGCGTGATATAGCTTGACGAACTGGTGTTGTAGAGGCGGCGGTTCGCATACTTCTTGATAATGACGAGGCCATTCTCACTATCCGCCAGATTCTTTTTTGCCATGTCTTTATCCCAAAACGACTATCCTGATGTCTTAGCACCTGCACAATGTGCAGTGCAACAGGATCGTCTCACGATCGTAGACGCTGTCCGATCGTGGTCAGCAATTCGTATTGAGACAGAGTGGTTTGCTGCGCAACATCGGGCAGCACGATTGGAACATCAAGCCGATCCCCCGCGGCGATATCGGGTGCAGCAGTCAGATCAACAATGACCATATCCATCGATACCTTGCCGAGCAGCGGCAGCGCGGTTTCACCATACAGCAGGAACCCGCCCGGCCCGCGTGAGCGCAGAAAGCCGTCGGCATATCCCAGCGCCACAGTGCCAACAGGCATGGGCCTGATTGCGGTGAATTGCGCGTTATAGCCGACGCTGTCGCCTGCCTCCAGGGTGCGGGTCTGAATCACCGATACGCTGATATGCGCAACCTGCCGAATACCGCCAGCCAGCTCTGCGCGCGGAACACCGCCATACAACGCAAGGCCGGGCCGCGTCAGATCGAACGCATAATCTGAACCCAGTGCGATGCCCGCGCTGTTGGCAAGGCTCAGCCGCCGGTGCTTGATATGCTCCGACGCACTGCGAAACGCGGCAAGCTGTGTGGCGTTGCGCGAGCTTTCTTCATCTGCGCAGGCGAGGTGCGACATCAGCACATCGATTTTGAGCGTTGCGATTGCGGGATCATCCGATTGGTCGGCCCGAATGCCGAGCCGATTGATGCCCGTATCGACCATCAGATGGCACGTCCCGCCGCCCGCCGCTGTCCAGATCCGCGCCTGATCGGGCGAGTTGATTACGGGCACCGCGCCAGATGCAATCGCATAGTCCGCCTCGGCCCGGGTGACAGGACCGTGGAGCACTGCGATCTGATCGGCAGGGACATGCCGCGCGACCGCTGCGACCTCGCTCCAGTGTGCGACAAAGAAATGCTCACACCCCGCATCGCGCAGCACCGGCACGCAGGTATCAACGCCCAGTCCGTAACAATCGGCCTTCACTGCGGCCCCGGTCTTTGCCGCACCCGACATACGATCAAGTGTGTGCCAGTTTGCCGCGAGCGCCTCTTTATCAACCGTCAGATGCGATGCTGGCGGCGGCGGCGGCGCGGGGGCCACATGCTTATCTGACATCGTCGGCAAAATCCTTTGGCGGGCCGCCGGGCAGGCCCCACCATGCGACCAGCAATCCGAATGCGACCACGCCCCATGTGTACCACAGGCCCGAATAGATATCGCCGGTGCTCGCCACGATCACGCCGGCGATAAGAGGCAGGAACCCGCCCAGATAGCCCGCGCCGATGTGATACGGGATCGACATTGAAGAATAGCGGATTCTAGGCGGGAACATCTCCGACAGCAGCGCGGCGACCGAGCCATAGGTGAGCGCTGAAAGCAGTCCAAGCAGCAGCAGGATCGCGATAATCCCGATTACATTAGCAAGCGGTGGCTGCTGTATCGAAAAGTCGAAACCCTGCTCGCCCAGACCTGCAAGAATGCCGTCCTTGCGCGCCGTGCCGCTTTCAAACCAGGCCGGATCAATCGCGATGGGATTGCCCCCGGCAGACAGCGTGAGCGTATCGCTTTGTGATAAGGTATAAGGCACGCCCGAGGCGGTGAGCGTTTCAAGGATCTTGCCACAATCGGTCTGCTCCCGGTCGAACAGTTCGGCAAAGGGATCTGTCACGCATTGCTGACCGCTGACCGTCACCGGAGATTTTGCCGCGGCCGTCTGCAAGCCGGGATTGGCAAGGCTACCCAGCCCCCAGAATGCAGGGAACAGCAGTGCCAGCGCGCCGACAGCGCCGATTATGATCGGCAGTTTGCGTCCCACCTTGTCGGACCATCTGCCCACGAAAATGTAGAACGTCATCGCGATCGAACCGGCGATCAGCAGCATCCACTCGACGGTTTTCGGGTCGATATGCATCGGCCCGCGCAAGAAACTCAGGCCTGAGAAAAACGCCGTGTACCAGATCGTCGTGAGAATGCCGGTGACGCCGAACAGCGCCACGAAAATGCGCTTGGGATTACCCGGATAAGTGAAGCTCTCGACGAACGGGTTGCCGGCGGTCTCCCCCGCTTCCTTCATCGCCTGAAACACCGGGCTTTCCGAGAGCTTCAACCGCATCCACAGCGAAATCGCGAGCAGCGCGATGGATAACAGGAACGGGATGCGCCAGCCCCATGCCTCGAAATCCTCGGTCGGGATCAGCGCCCGGCAGGCCAGCACGACGATGATGGACAGAACGAAACCGCCCGCAACGCTCGCCTGAATGAAGCTGGTGTAGAACCCGCGCTTTTCGGGCGGGGCATGTTCAGCGACATAGATTGCCGCGCCGCCATATTCACCGCCCAGCGCCAGCCCTTGCAGCACCCGCAGCAGGATCACGATGATCGGCGCTGCAATACCGATAGTGTCAACCGTGGGGATGAAACCTACCCCGGCGGTGGCGATCCCCATCAGCGTGACTGTCACGAGAAAGGTGTATTTGCGCCCCATTTTGTCGCCCAGAAACCCGAACAGGATTGCGCCAATCGGACGGAAGGCAAAGCCAACGGCAAAGGTCGACCACACCAGCAGCAGGCCCAGCGTATCGTTATCGACATCGTAAAAGGCGTCTTTCAGGATGTAGGCAAGCGTGCCGTAGATGAAGAAATCATACCATTCAAAAATTGTGCCTGCACTTGATGCGCCGATTACGAGCCTGATTTCCTTGTCACTCGGCTCGCGCGCGGCGAGCGCCTGCGCCTCGGCGGCTGCACCAGAGTGCGCTGTTGCATCTGACATGTGCCCCAACCCTTTTCGATCTTGTATTGCCCGAACGACCAGCGGACGACCAGGCCCTCTCGAAGCGTCCTAGCGACAGGATCCCCCCGATGAAAGCGCCTCGCGTGGATAGATCGGTTGAGCTGCGCTCACGTGGACAGTTTTTCAGTCTGTCGAAGCGCCGCAGTGACCGCGTCCCAGCCGAGTAACACAGCGCCGTGGCGGCCCGGATGGTCACGCGCCGGAACAATTGCCTCGATCCCCGGCCACGCGGGCAAATCACCCTCTTCTGCAATCCATGCCCTGATCGCGAAATGGGCCATGTAAATGTCTTCGGCGCTCGCACCTTTGGCGCCGCCTGCAAGGATAGCGGCGGAGCCTTGCCCGATTGCGCATGCTGAAACGAGCATTCCGATATCGCGCACGCAGCCCGCGCCGTCCATATCGATTCCCACTGTGATTGTGCTGCCGCAAAGACTGGAGCGCGCATCGGCCACGGACTCAAATCCATCGCGCAAGGGGTAGTTTGCCAATTTGGTCGACAGGGCGAGAAGCTGCGTTGTGTAGAGCCTGCTCACTACCCGGCGGCGTCCGCTTCGGGCTGCGCTTCTTCTTCTTTCTTCAGTTCGGCCCGGCGATCATCGATCATCTTGACCAGCTCGCGAGAGAAAGCATCGGTCGCGGTGTATGTGCGGGCCTGCTTGATCCAGTCCGGGCGTCCCTTGTAGCCCCACACTGTATCGAACCCGAGAACCAGAATCGAGAACGCAAAGACGACAATCAGCGCGCCTTTGACCGCGCCAAATCCGAACCCCAGCACCCTGTCGATCGGCCCGAGGAGCGAACCGCGCGATGCGCCGCCTGCGTTGTTCGCAATAACCTTCATCGCGGCATAGGGGATCAGCAAAAGCAGGACGAATGCCAGGATCGGGGTTGCCGTCTCCGTATCGTAATAATCCCGCAGCGCTACCGTCAGCGGGGTGTGCAGGTAACGGACCGAGAAAGCTGCGAGGATCCACGCCGCCAGCGAAAGCACTTCCTGAACAAGGCCGCGCATAAATCCGCCAATTGCGGCAACGCCTACCAGCGTCAATACAATGATATCGAAAACAGTCATGGGAAACGGGAGTTATGCGCTGCCCATCACCTGGTCAACGAGGTTGGCGAGTTGTCCAAGGCCAGTATATTTGATGCTCGACGAACCGGTCTTGGCATCGGACGGACCGTAGCCGCGCATGAAGCCCAGCTTTGCGGCTTCACGGATTCGCAAGTCCGCATGGGCAACGGGCCGGATTTCGCCCGCGAGCGAAACCTCACCAAACCACGCTGCTTTTTCCGGCAGGGGCTTGTCGGCAAGCGCAGAGACGAGCGCCGCGGCGACCGCAAGATCGGCGGCGGGATCCGACAGCCGATATCCACCTGCGATATTGAGATACACCTCAGCCGACGAAAAGCTCAATCCGCACCGCGATTCGAGCACGGCCAGCAGCATCGCCATGCGTCCACTGTCCCAACCCACCACCGCGCGGCGCGGGGTCGCACCCGATTGCAGCCGCACGATCAACGCCTGTATCTCGACCAGCACGGGCCGCGTGCCTTCCAGCGCCGGGAACACGGCGCTACCTGCCAGCGGCTGATCGCGGCCAGAAAGGAACAGCAGCGAAGGGTTGGAAACCTCTTCCAGCCCCTCGGTCGCCATCGAGAAGACGCCGATTTCATCGACCGCGCCAAACCGGTTCTTCAGCGCGCGCAGGATGCGATACTGGTGGCTGCGCTCCCCCTCGAAACTCATGACGACATCGACCATATGTTCGAGCACGCGCGGGCCGGCGATGCTGCCATCCTTGGTCACATGTCCGACCAGAAACAGCGCGCAGCCGCTTGCCTTGGCGTAACGGATTAGTTCGAATGCACAGCCGCGCACCTGGCTGACGGTGCCCGGCGCGCCCTCGATCGTGTCGGAGTGCATTGTCTGGATCGAATCGATTACCAGCAAGGCGGGCGGTTCGCCTTGCCCCAGTGTCGTCAGGATATCGCGCACCGACGTTTCCGACGCGAGCCGGATCGGCGCGTCGGCAACGCCGAGCCGGGTCGCGCGCAATCGCACTTGCCCGGCAGCCTCTTCGCCGCTGACATAGACCACATCGTTGCCGCCGCGCGCGATAGTCGCCGCGCTCTGGAGCAACAGGGTCGACTTGCCGATCCCGGGATCCCCGCCCATCAGCACCGCTGATCCCGGCACCAGTCCGCCGCCCAGTGCGCGATCAAATTCGGCAAGCCCTGTGGATTTGCGCACCGGCAATTCGGTGGGCCGGTTCAGCGGCACGAACTCCAGCGCACGGCCGCCGCGCGAAAGATCATGCTTTTGCGAAAAGACCGTTGCGGGCGCATCCTCGGTCAGGGTGTTCCACTCCCCGCAATCCGCGCATTGGCCCTGCCAGCGCGGGCTCACGCTGCCGCAATTTGCGCAAACATATCGTCGTTTGGTTTTTACCATAGGTGGCCAAATAGACAGAACATTTACGGAACGCAATTGCTCTTGCGCGGTAATCGCGCCATCAACGCGGGTGATGCGCCAGAAGGAACTCAGAATTGCACTTGTCTGCTATGGCGGGGTGAGCCTGGCTGTATACATGCACGGTGTCACCAAGGAAGTCTGGCACCTCGCCCGCGCAAGCCGCGCGTTCCATGCCCCGGTGCCCGAGCCGCTGGAGGGCGCCGCTGCCGCCTATCGTGAATTTCTCATCACGATCGAGAGTGCATGCGAGCTGCGGCTGCGGGTGCTGCCCGATATCCTGACCGGCGCGAGCGCGGGTGGGATCAACGCGGTGTTTCTGGCGCAGGCCATTGCGACGGGACAATCGCTCGAACCGCTCACCGATCTGTGGCTGCACAATGCCGACGTAAGCGAACTGACCGATCCCGATGCGCAGCCGATGTGGCGCTATGCCAAGCTCTGGGCGCAGCCGATTGCCGAGTGGTTTCTCAGCCGACCCGGTAATGCCGTGAGCGAGACCGTATCACCCGAAACCCGCGAAGAGGTGCGCGACAAGGTTTCGAGGCTTGTGCGCGGGCGCTGGTTTAGCCCGCCCTTTTCCGGGGACCGGTTTTCCGCAATGCTTTATGAAGCGCTGGAAAGCATGGCCTCCCTGCCAAGCGGCAAGCCGCTTTTACCGGCGGATTTTCCGATCGATCTGTTCGTGACCGCAACCGATTTTCGGGGCCATGCCGAACTTTTGCGGCTAAATTCCCCCGCGATTGTCGAGGAGACGGAGCATCGCCTGCCAATCGGTTTCCGCGCCCGGATTGCAGCCGATGGCAGCACGCAACTGGCCGACACGCTTGAACTTGTGCTGGCAGCGCGCTCCACGGCAAGCTTTCCCGGAGCGTTTCCGCCCCTTCGTCTGACAGAGATTGACCGCCTTGCCGCCAATCAAGGACGCAACTGGGATAGCCGCGATGCCTTTGTCGAACGTGTCATGCCGGTCCATTTCCACGGTGGCACCGCCGATGATGTCGCTCTTATCGATGGGGCGGTGCTGGTGAACGCTCCGTTTGGTGCTGCGTTCGCCGCGCTCAAAGGCCGTCCGTCGCAACGCGAGGTCGACCGGCGCTTCGTCTATATCGATCCGCGCCCGGATCGCGTGGGCAGCTATGCCGCGAACGCCGACAAATCGATCGGTTTCTTCGGCGCAATCTTTGGCTCGCTATCCACGATCCCGCGTGAACAGCCCATTCGCGATGATCTGGAACGCATCGAGCGCCAGTCACGCGATGCGGTGCGCTTGCGCCGTATCGTGATGGGCTTGCGCCCCGAAATCGACCGCGCCGTGCAGCGCCTGTTCGGGCGGACATTCTTCCTCGACAGCCCTACGCCAAAGCGATTGGCAAACTGGCGCGCCAAGGCGCAGCAGGCCGCCGCCGAGCGGGCTGGATTTGCCTTCCACGCCTATGCCCAGACCAAGTTTACAGGGATCATCGAGCGGCTCGCCCATATCACCCACAAGGCCGCGCCCCAGCTTGCCCATGTTGATGCCAATCTGATAGCCGAGTGCCTGCGCGAGCATCTGGCGCAAATGGGCCTTGAAACCCTCGCGGCTGAAAAAGGCGGTGCGAACGATCACACAATCGCATTCTTTCGCGCGCACGATATCGGGTTCCGCATTCGCCGGATGCAATTGCTCGCGCGCAAGCTTTCGCGCGACTGGGAGGCCGATCCCGCTATTCCCGACGAGGCGCTGGATTGCGCGCGCGAGCATATCTACGGCATTCTCGGAATGTATCACGAAATCGAGGCGCGCGTGCTGAGCGGGGGTCGGTTTCACGAGCTTGCGCTGCAAGTGATGGATCGACCCGGCGCGGTTCTGGACTATCTTGCGCAGACTCGGCTGTTGCCCGAAACCGACCTCGAGGCTGAAGCGAAGCTGGCAGCGGCGCTGGAAGCCATGCCCAAGGAATTAAGGCAGCGCATGTTGCTGACCTATCTGGGCTTTCCCTTTTATGACATAGCGACGTTGCAATTGCTCCAGCGGGACGGGCTGGACGAGTACAACCCAGTGCGGATCGACCGCATTTCTCCCGATGACGCGCGATCAATCCGTGAGGGCGGGACAAACGCGACCTTGCGCGGGATCGAGTTCTACAATTTCGGCGCGTTCTTCAGCCGCGCCTATCGTGAGAACGATTACCTGTGGGGCCGATTGCACGGGGCGGAGCGAATGATCGATATTCTTGCCTCCACCGTCCCGGGAGGCCTCACTCAGCAGCATATCATCGCAGGCAAACGCGCCGTCTTCCTCGCCATAATCGACGAAGAGCGCGCAGCAGGCCGATGCGATGTAACACTGCTTGATCAGATCAGCGCAGAGGTGGAGGAGCGACTGTGCGGTTGATCGGTGCTCAGGCGCCCGCGCTATTCCAGATTGCGGTGACGAAAGCATCGGCGCTGATGAAACCGCCCTCGCCCCGATCGATCCCTTCAAGCGGTTTTGCTTCGACCGTTTCTTTCAGCGTCCTGCCTTGCGATTTGAGCGCTTCGACGCGGGAGACCGCTTCGCCGATCATGGCGCGATAGGCGACCAGTTCGGCCAGGTTCGACATTGGTCCGTGACCGGGTATCACCTTGGTCTCGGCATCGATCATGGCGATGACCAGATCGAGTGACCGCATTGCGTTGTAGACGCTGCCGCCTGAATCGATGTCGATGAAAGGATAACCGTCTATCTTGAAATACAGATCGCCCATGTGGACGACATTGGCCTTTTCCCAGATTACGACACTGTCACCATCGGTATGACCGCCGCCGAGATACAACAGGTTCATGGTGTCATCGTTAAGATGCATGCGCAGCCCTTGGGCATAGGTGACAACCGGTAGCGCGTCATCCGGAGCAGGAGGCGTCTGATTGCCTCCAGCCGTGCCACCCGCCGCCATCCGCACCCGCACATTGTCGTGTGCAAAAATAGTCGCGCCGGTGCCGCCGAAATGCTCGTTGCCTCCGGTATGATCGAAATGCCAGTGAGTGTTGATGACGTATTTGACAGGTGCTGCACCAAGCCCTGCAATCGCGGCTTCGATCTTGGTCGATAAAGGGGCGAATTGATCGTCAATGATGACGGTTGCATCTTCGCCGTGGCTGACACCGATATTGCCGCCCGAGCCAAACAGCACAGCGACGCCGGGGGCGATTTCCTGCGCGGTGACCTCAACAGTGCTGAAATCGCGTTGCGCGCTGGCGGTGCTGGCGATCACCCCGCCCAAGCCGAGCGCGGCGCCCAGGGTCAGTGTCAAAATCATCGAGCGGCGCATTCGTCTCTCCCTGTGCGGTTCCAGACCCTACCGTCCGACCGCTACGAAGTCGAGTGCCTCACGCGCCGAACGCATCCTTGATCTTTGAGAAGAACCCCTTGCTTTCAGGACATTCATCGCCGGTTTCCGTCTCGCGGAATTCTTCGAGGATTTCCTTCTGCCGGCGGCTGAGTCTGGTCGGTGTCTCGACTTTGATCTCAACCACCAGATCGCCGCGGCCACGCCCTTGCAGCACTGGCATACCTGCACCGCGCACGCGCAATTGCTTGCCCGACTGGATACCTGCAGGAATGTCGATGATGTTGGTCGTCCCATCGAGATCGGGGATGTCGACCGTTCCGCCAAGTGCCGCCGCCGTGAAGCTGACCGGAACGCGGGTGGCCAGCGTGGTCCCCTCGCGCTCGAACAGCGTGTGCGGCTTCACATGAATGAAGATATACAGATCGCCCGCTGGTGCTCCGCGAGCGCCCGCCTCACCCTTTCCGGACAGACGGATGCGGGTGCCGGTATCTACGCCCGGTGGAATCTCGACAGCCAGCGATTGCGGGCGATCCACCCGCCCCTCTCCCCGGCATGATTTGCAAGGGTCTTCCAGCACCGCGCCGCGACCGCTGCAGGTCGGACACGGGCGTTCGATTACGAACAGACCCTGCTTGGCTCGAACTGCGCCCTGCCCGTTGCAATAGGTGCAGGTATTCTCGCTGGTGCCCGGTGTCGCGCCCGAGCCATCACAGGTTTCGCAGGCCCGCGAGACCTCGATTTCGACCTCGGTTGATTTGCCGTGAAACGCCTCTTCGAGGGTGACCTGCATATCATAACGCAAATCCGCGCCGCGCCTTTGCTGCGGGCGTGCGCCGCCCATCCCGCCACCGCCAAATGCGCTGCCAAAGATGGTTTCGAAGATATCGCCAATGTCCGCGAAATCGCCCTGCCCGCGCGCGCCAAAGCCACTGTGCCCGCCGCCGCCATTCATGCCCTGCGTAAAGGCCTCATGGCCAAACCGGTCATATGCGGCGCGTTTCTGCGGGTCTTTGAGGCATTCATACGCCTCGCTTACAGCCTTGAACCGGGCTTCAGCACCGGTGTCATCGGGATTGCGATCCGGGTGGAATTTCATCGCCAGTTTGCGATACGCAGCCTTGATGGTCACCCCATCAGCGTCACGCGTGACAGACAGCGTCTGATAATAGTCAGTCTGGGTTGCAGCCATAGGTCTTTGTCCCAAGCAACGCCTGCTGACAGTGCCAAATCGCACCGTCAGCAGGCATCAGTTTGATCAGGACCTCAGCCCTTTTTGTCTTCGTCGACTTCGGAGAACTCCGCATCGACCACGTCTTCGTCCGCAGAGGTATCTTCGGCAGGAGCATCACCATCCGCGGGCGCGGCGGCCTGTTCCTTTTCATAGATCTGCTGACCCATCTTCATGGCCGCTTCGGTAAGCGCCTGTGCCTTTGCGTTGATCGCATCGGCATCGTCGCCTTCCAGCGCAGTCTTTGCCTCGGCGATGGCCGCTTCGACCGCCGATTTAAGCTCCGCGTCAACCTTGGCGCCATGCTCCTCGAGCTGCTTTTCGGTTGCGTGGACGAGGCTGTCGGCCTGATTGCGAGCCTCGGCGCTTTCGCGACGCTTCTTGTCCTCTTCGGCGAACTTTTCGGCGTCCTGAACCATCTGGTCGATGTCGGAATCCGAAAGGCCGCCCGAAGCCTGGATCTTGATGGTCTGCTCCTTGCCCGTGCCCTTGTCCTTGGCAGCCACCGAAACGATGCCGTTGGCGTCGATATCAAAGGTCACCTCGATCTGGGGCACGCCGCGCGGCGCAGGCGGAATCCCGACAAGGTCGAAATTGCCGAGCAGTTTGTTATCGGCCGCCATTTCACGCTCGCCCTGGAAAACCTTGATCGTCACAGCGTTCTGGCTGTCCTCGGCGGTTGAATAGGTCTGGGTCTTTTTCGTCGGGATCGTCGTGTTGCGATCGATCATCCGGGTGAATACCCCGCCCAGCGTTTCAATACCCAGCGACAGCGGCGTCACGTCGAGCAGCAGCACATCCTTGACATCGCCCTGCAGGACGCCCGCCTGAATGGCTGCGCCCATGGCGACGACTTCATCCGGGTTTACGCCGGTATGCGGCTTGGACCCGAAAAATTGTTCCACGACTTCGCGCACTCTGGGCATGCGGGTCATCCCGCCGACCAAGATCACTTCGTCGATCTCTTCCTTGCTCACGCCTGCATCGGCCAGTGCCTTCTTGCACGGATCGAGCGTGCGCTGGATCAACTTGTCGACCAGCTTTTCAAGATCGGCGCGCGTGATTGTTTCCACCAGATGCAGCGGGGTGGACGATCCACCTTCCATGCGCGCGGTGATAAACGGCAGGTTGACTTCAGTTGTGGCCGAGCTGGAAAGCTCGATCTTGGCCTTTTCGGAGGCTTCCTTCAGACGTTGAAGAGCGAGCTTGTCGGTCTTCAGGTCCATGTTTTCCTTCTTTTTGAAGGCATCGGCCAAGTATTCGACAATCGCATTGTCGAAGTCCTCACCGCCCAGGAACGTGTCGCCATTGGTGGACTTAACCTCAAACACGCCGTCACCGATTTCAAGGATCGAGACGTCGAATGTGCCGCCGCCAAGGTCGTAAACGGCGATGGTCTTGCCATCTTCCTTGTCCATGCCATAGGCGAGCGCGGCCGCAGTTGGTTCGTTAATGATGCGCAGCACCTCAAGCCCGGCAATCTGGCCGGCATCCTTGGTCGCCTGGCGTTGCGCATCGTTGAAGTATGCGGGGACGGTAATGACCGCCTGAGTGACCGTTTCGCCAAGAAAGCTTTCGGCGGTCTCTTTCATTTTTTGCAAGATGAAGGCGCTGATCTGCGAAGGCGAATATTCCTCTCCGCCCGCTTCGACCCAGGCATCGCCATTCTTGCCCTTGACGATGTCGTAGGGGACGATTTCCATGTCTTTTCTCGTCGTCGGATCATCAAACCGTCGGCCGATTAGACGCTTGATCGCAAAGAGCGTGTTGTCGGGGTTCGTCACCGCCTGACGCTTTGCTGGCTGACCAATCAGACGCTCGCCATCCTTGGCGAAGGCGACGATCGAAGGCGTCGTACGCGCGCCCTCAGAGTTTTCCACAACCTTGGGCTTGCCGCCGTCCATGACGGCAACACAGCTGTTGGTGGTGCCAAGGTCGATACCGATAACTTTACCCATTATTTCCCCATCCATCTGGACATTGTTGCAACACGCGCCGTTACGCTTCCTCTGTGGACCTTCCCAAGGGGGTTGGTCCTGCGAGCAAAGCGGATTGGCGGCTCGAATATGACGCGGATATAGGTGCGGTTTCGCTTGGCACAAGAAGTTGACTGCCCTAGTTTTTGACCATCCGGGAGCGGGACAATTTCAAAACATGGATCAAGTTATGACATTAGCGATGTGGAACAATGCGCTGAAGAAGGCCGGACTGGTTGTTGCCTTGGGCGCAAGTGT